>CAMBXY010000068.1 GCA_945871945.1 Bordetella parapertussis | reverse complement strand
CGCAAACCCAAACTCGCCACAAAAGAGGTGCTGCCCGACAGATGCGACGCGAAACCCGAGACCAGCGCGGGCTCGCTGATTTGACGCAAAGCTTCTGCGCTGGCACTGCCTTGCAAACTCAGTCGCGTGGGCCCCGCATCCGGGCTGTCGTTGAAACGCAAGCCGCCATCCAAGCGCGCATCTCCCCCCAGCCAACGCAGTCGCATATTGTTGACCGACACACCCGACTCGCTGTAGTTGAACGTGCCACGCAGTTTGTTAAAGCGCGGAATTGTTGGTTGCCACTGAACATCGTTGCCATTCAACTGCATGCTGCCTTGCACCTTGGCAAGCGCCAAGTTTTGCAAAGGCAAATTGAGTCGCACTTGGTGCTCTGCCGTGCCGGTTGCGCTGACCTGCGCCAAAGCTTGGTCGGTGAGGGCATTGACGGGGGAGGACTTGAGCATTTGCAGCAAGTCATTTAAGTTGCCACGAAGCTGCGCATTCACATCCACCACGATGTCGCGCAAGTCGGGAATTTGCACATCCAATTTGCTCACCAGGGTTGAGCCGTCTGAGCCCATGCGAGCGTTGGCCCCTTTGATCATCAGTCGGTTGCGGTTGAGCTTGAGTTCACCCGAAACTTGTTGCAACTGGGGCCAAGCAACCTTGTCGCGCCGCTGCGCGGGGCTGAGCACGCTGTTGGGCGCGAACTGCAAGCTGAGTTGCTGAAAAGGCGCCACCACAGTAAAAACGCCCTCGTTGCTGCGGGCAAACGGGAAGCGGTCTAAGGGGCCTTTGAGGGTGATGGCGGCCTGGCTGACGCGCCCCGCTAACAAGGCGTCGCGCACATAGTGTCTGATCTGCTCGTCTAGGCGCAGTGGCAAATAGCGGTAAAGCGATGTGGCTTCGAGTCGGGCCACTTTGGCAGTCATATCCAACTCGCCCAAGGGCTGGTTGCTGTCGCCCGATAACCAACTGGCTTGCATCTCGGCTTGCAGGTCGTCGTTGTCAAACTTGGCTTGCTCTATGCGCACGGCCCATCGACTGTCTTTGCGCTCCCAACTGAGGTTTGCCAAAGCTTGGGTCAAGGGAATGTTGGGGCTCTCCCACACGCCGCCCAACTGCAGGCTGCCGCCCTCTTGACGCCAAGAAATTTTGCCGTTGTGCTGACTCAACTCCAAGCTCAGTTGGGACGACTGCAAGCCTGGCCACCACAGCCCCGCATCGGGCACGACGGCCGTGCTGGAGGCTTGCAGGGTCAAGTCGTTGACCTCGGTTTTGAGGCTGAATTGTGGGGCGGCGCTGTGGGCCAAAAACCAGCGCGCATCTAGGTCTTTGACTTGGCCCTTGACTTGGGCCACAGCCAGCCTCTTGTGCCAAACCTCATTCAACGGCAAGCGCTGGGCAATGCGTGCCAGCATCTCCAATGAAAACGCCTGCAACTGCAACTCACCGGCGTCGGCGATTTGCTCGCCTTCATCGCGCCAAGCCACACGGCTGTTTCCCAACGACAACTGCTCGCCGTCCTCTAGGGTCAAGGCCAAGCCTTGGCTGCGAAAGTCCTCGCCCAGACCATCGCGCCATGCTTGGTGTTGAAGCCGTCCATGGATGTGGCGCAACACCACAGCCTCGGTTTTCTCAGACGCTTGCCAACGCACGTCTTGCATATCCAAATCCAAGGTGTGGGAAATGAGTTTGCCTTGATTGACCTGCGTCCATAGCCGCAGCCAACCTTGACCGGTTTGCAACAAGTCAACACCGGTAAAACTCAAATATGGCTTGATGGGTGCCATATCGACTCGCGTCAAAGCAGCATAGGCCTGACCATCCCAGCTTTGCATATCGCTGGCATGGCGGCTGAGCAAGGGCTGATTGAAGCGCCCTTGCAAACTCAAGCGCTCACCCCACTCGGAGGGAGGGGATGCATCGATTCGCCAATCGTGGCTGCGCAAGCCATTGCGCATTACCACATTGACCTCTTCAAACTCAACCGCCGGCAATGCTTGGACATGGTCCACCCAGCGCACACGGCCATGGTGAATAAACACTGCCGGTTGACTCCAAAACCAGTCGGCCAAGGCCGAAGGTTGTGCGTCTCCCAAAGACAAGCCGGCCATGCGTATGTGGCCGTCGCTGTCGCGGGACAGCTCAATCAAGGGGCGGTCGATATCGATGCGGTCCAATGACAACGTCAGCAAGGAGGTGGGCGAGAGCGACACCAGCACACGAGGCAAACGCAAAACCTCTTGGTCTGAGCTGTTGCGCAAGACAAGATCGGTCACTTCCAAGGACGGTAACCAGCCGCTGGAGATGGTTTCAAGGTTGCCGATACTCACCTTCAGGTCTAACGCCTGCGAAGCCACGGCCTCAATGTCACTTCGCCAGTCCAGCATGCGCGGGGCAATCCATACATGCAGCGTAAGTGCGGCCATTGCCACCAGCGCCCAAACAAAAAGCACAGACCACCAAAGCAAGCGCACAGACCAAGCATAGGTGCGCCACCCACGTGAGGGCGGTTTAAAAACAGGAGGGCGGGAGGTGGGCTTGGATTGCATGGCTTTTTACCTCAGAATTATGACCCGCAAAAGTGCTTGGGTGCATACTATGTGACTCATGTCCCCATCCACACCTTTATCAGAAGGTTCTCGCTTGGTACAGCGCCTGCGCAGGCGCTACGACACTGCGTTGCCACTGCTGGCACCTGGCGCGCCCAGCTTGGCGCATTTGCACACCACCTACCAAGCATTGCGAGGTATTTATCCCGAGGTCGGCGATGCCTTGCGGGTGTTACGCCAATTGGTGCTCGAGCGCTTGGTGGTGCTTGACTGCGAGCAGCAAGCCAGCCTGCACACCGTCACCCAAAGCATGACCACCTTGGCGGAGTTTGCGCTGGATAAAGCCCTGCAAGAGGCCTGTCAGCGCATCGACTTGCGCCACGGCGCACCCATGACCGCGCAAGGTGTGAGAGCACAGCTGTGGGTGGTCGGCATGGGCAAGCTGGGCGCGGGCGAATTGAATGTCTCCAGCGACATCGATTTGGTCTATGTGTTTGATGAAGACGGGCAAACGCTAGGCGTTGAAGCGGGACGTGGGGTGGTCAGCAACCACAGCTATTTTGACAAAGTGGTCAAGCAGTTGTACGCCTTGATCGGCGACACCAACGAGCACGGCCTGGTGTTTCGCATGGACTTGGGTCTGCGCCCGAACGGTGAATCGGGTCACAGTGTGGTGTCGCTGGAAGCCTTGGAAGAATATTTTCAAGTGCAAGGCCGTGAATGGGAGCGCTTGGCTTGGCTCAAAGCGCGGGTGATGGCACCCAGCGCCTGCATAGATGCAGTCAAAGGCTTGCGCGACATCGTCTTGCCGTTTGTGTTTCGCCGCTACCTTGACTACAACGTGTTTGAGGCGCTGCGGGTTTTGCATCAACAAATACGCGCGCAGTCGCTGCGACTGAGCGCTGGGCGTCCCGAGCGCGCCAACGATGTGAAATTGGGACGCGGTGGGATTCGTGAAATCGAGTTCACCGTGCAACTGTTGCAGGTGGTGCGTGGCGGGCAGTTCCCCGAACTGCGTCTGCGCGCGACCTTGCCCGCCCTGCAAGCGCTGGTGCATGCGCGTTTGATGCCCCAAGACACCGCACAAGCGCTGGCGCAGGCCTATGAATTTTTACGCCGCGTGGAACACCGCATCCAATATTTGGACGACCAACAAACCCACCGCTTGCCCAGCGACCCCGCCGATTTGCAATGGATGGCGCGCAGTTTGGGTTTGTCTGACACACCCGACATGCTGCTCGAGTTGCAACAGCACCGTGACCGGGTGGCAGCCGAGTTTGAGCGCTTGCTGGGCCAAGAACAAAGCGCCAGCGATGGCGAAAGCCCAGTCCCCGCCAGCAGCGACTGGAGCGCGTTGCTCGAGGGTTTGTCGCCGCAGTTTCAACAGCGCATGGCCTTGTGGCCGGCCATGCCAAGGGTCTTGGCTTTGCGCGAAGACGCCCGCGAGCGTTTGCTGCGCTTGGTCCAGCGCACACAGCAATGGATTAACCAAGGCTTGATCAGCGAAGAAGCCGCGCTGCGCTGGAGCGATTGGATGGAGCCTTTGCTGCGCCGCGAAACCTATTTGGCTTTGCTGCTTGAGCGCCCCCAAGTGCACCGGCAGTTATTGCGTCTTTTGGGTGCGGCACGCTGGGCGGCCAGGTATTTGCGCACCCACCCAGGCGCTATCGATGAATTGGCCAACCCCGAGGTGCTGGATGAGCGGCTCGACAGCCAACAACTTCGCCAGCATTTGCAAGCCAGGCACGATGCGCTGGCCGCCCAAGGTGGCGACGACGAGGAAAGTTTGCTCAACTTGCTGCGCCGAGCACATCACGGCGAAACCTTGCTGACGCTGGCGCGCGATGTGGAAGGGCGTTTGAGTGTGGAGCAAGTCGCTGATGATTTAAGTTTGCTGGCCGACACCTTGGTTGAGGTCGCCGCCTTGTGGGTTTGGGCGCGGCTGAAAGTGCGCCACCGGGAATTACCGTGTTTTGCTGTGCTGGGCTATGGCAAATGGGGTGGCAAAGAACTGGGCTACGGCAGCGACCTCGATATCGTCTTTGTCTACCAAGATGATCACCCGCAAGCAGGGGAGATTTACGCGGCTTTTGCCCGCAAGCTCATTCAATGGCTCACCATCAAAACCGGTGAGGGTGATGTGTATGAAATCGACACTGCCTTGCGCCCCAATGGCAGTGCTGGCTTGTTGGTGACTTCTTGGGAGTCATTTGCCGATTACCAAAGTCAACGCGGCTCCAATACCGCTTGGGTTTGGGAGCACCAAGCGATGACGCGGGCGCGGTTTTGTGTGGGCGATGAGGGCTTGCGTCAGCCGTTTGAAGCCGTGCGTCGCCAAGTTTTGTGTGCCCCCCGAGACCCGCAGGCCTTGGCCCGCGAGGTGGTTGCCATGCGCGACAAAATGCGCGCAGCCCACACCTCCAGAGCCGATGCGTTTGACTTCAAGCACAGTGTGGGGGGCATGATTGATGCTGAATTCGTGGTGCAATTTTTGGTCTTGGCCCACGCCCATCAACACCCAGAATTGGCGGACAACCTGGGCAATATCGCCTTGTTAGAGCATGCCGAGCGCTTGGGCTTGTTGCCCGTGGGCGTGGGTAGCGCCAGCGCTGGCGCTTACCGAGTGCTGCGCCACTTGCAGCACCAAGCGCGCTTAGACGAAGCGCCTGCGCATGTGCCGGCAAGCCAAGTAGAGGTGCAAAAACTGGCTATTGAGGCTTTGTGGCGTTTTGTATTTTCGTGACCAAGGCGCTGGTTGAATAGCCGCTGACAAAGCCAATAGCCAGTGCAGTGCCACCCCAGCTGCGCACCAAGGCCGACTCGGCCAAGCGGTCCATGTCGTAGTCGCCGCCTTTGACATAAATATCGGGGCGTAGCTGCTTGAGGAGTTGCAAGGGCGTATCTTCATCAAACCAAGTGACCAAGCTGACAGAAGCAAGAGCCGCCAACAAAAGTGCGCGGTCTTGCTGAGAATTCAAGGGGCGCTCGGGGCCTTTGCCCAAGCGCTTGGCTGAAGCGTCGGTATTGACACCCACCACCAGCGAAGCACCCAATTGACGGGCTTGCGCCAAGTAGCTGGCGTGCCCTCGGTGCAGTACATCAAACACGCCGTTGGTGAACACCACCGGCCCCAAGCTGCGCAAATCTTGCATCCGCTCAAGCGCCAGTGAAGCTTCGCAGACTTTGTCGGCAAAAGCATGGGGTGCGGTCATGCGCGACGCTGACGCCATTGCGTGACCTGCGACTCGATCTGGGCCAAGTTGGCGATGACCGACACTTTGTTGGGCGCACGCCGCTGTAACACCGGCGCGCGACCGCCGGCCCAAATCTCGACATGCGCGGGCATGAGGCGGCGCAATTCACTCAAAGCATCCAACACATGGTTGGGGTTTTGGCTCACGCTAAAGCTCAGCGCCACGATGTCAATCTGGTAGGCCGCCGCTGCTTTGATCATGTCGCTCATGGGGGTTTTCGCACCCATGGGCAAGCAGTGACAGCCTTGCAAACTCAGCAGGCATTCAGCCATCAACAAACCCAAAACATGGTCTTCTTGAGGAAAAGTGGTGAGCAATATGCGCGGTTGCCGTTGCGGGGCATGGCTTTGAAGTTGGTGAATCGCCTGTCGCAAAACCCCGACCACGCATTCGGTGTAGAGGTGTTCTTGAAACACCTCGATCTCGCCACGCATCCAAGCGTCGCCCACCATGGCATTGAGCGGGGCCAGTAACTCGATGACAAAGCGGCTTACCCCCATGCTGACGACGGCTTGGTGCAAAAGACTGCGCACGCCATCGATATCGTGACAGCGCAACAAAGTCAAAGCGTCTTGCAAGGCATAGTCAGCGCCCTTTTTGTCTTGCGCCAAGGCCAGTGGAGCGCCAAGCATTGCCTCGGTGATGGTCTGCAGTTGTTCAGTAGACAAAGCCACCACGGCACCTGGGCGGTGACCCGCGTCTAGCAAGCGTTTGATGATGCGCAGTTTTTCAACTTGAACCAAGGGGTAGGTGCGCTCGCCAAAACTGTCACGCAAGGGCTCGGGGAAACCATAGCGACGCTCCCACACCCTGAGAGTGTCCTTGCCCAAACCCGTATCGCGCTCGACGGCGGCTATCGAAAATCGCAAATGATTTGAGTCGCCATCGCTTAAATTCATGGGGTTATTTTCATAATAAACAGGGCCGTTCACTTTCGTCATGGACAATAACACGAAACCCTTTTAAGGATGCTCCATGAAAACATTGCACAAAACCATTTTTAACGCCTTGCTGTTTGCCTTCTTGGCAGGTGGCTATGCAGCTTGGGCGGCTGACACCAAACCCGCGCCGGCGGTCACGAGTACCGCCGAATGTCCCTCGGTACTTCGCTACACGGTAGACCGACTGCAAGACGAGAAACCGCAAAACCTGTGCCAGTACGCGGGTCAAGTGGTGGTGGTGGTCAATACCGCCAGCTTTTGCGGCTTCACGCCTCAGTACAAATCTTTGGAAGCCTTGTACGACAAATACAAAGGCAAAGGCTTGGTGGTGTTGGGTTTTCCTTCCAACGATTTTTCCCAAGAACCTGCCAACAACCAAAAAATCGCCGACTTTTGTGAAAACACTTACGGCGTGAAGTTCCCCATGTTCAGCAAAACCACGGTGCGCGGCAGCGATGCCTCACCCTTGTTCAAGCAACTCACCCAAATCACCGACACATCCCCCAAGTGGAACTTTTACAAATACCTGATCAGCCGCGACGGCAAACAGGTGAAGAGCTTCAACAGCAACACCGACCCCATGGAAAAAGCTTTTTTAGCCGAAGTTGAAAAACTGCTTGTCGCCCGAGTGAATTGATGCGCCAACGGGTAGCCGTTATAGGCTCAGGCATCGCTGGCTTGTCTGCTGCCCACCACTTGAACCCGCATGCCCAGGTGAGCTTGCTAGAGGCGGGCGGGTATTTTGGGGGACACACCCACACGGTGGACGTCAGCTTGCCCGACCTCAGTGGCCAAACCGTGAGCCATGGTGTGGATACAGGGTTTTTGGTCTACAACCAACGCACCTACCCGGGCCTGATTGCTTTGTTTGAGCAACTCAACATCCGCACTGCGCCCTCAGATATGTCCTTTTCCGTGCAAGCGCATTGGGATGACAACGGTCAAGT
>CAMBXY010000067.1 GCA_945871945.1 Bordetella parapertussis | reverse complement strand
AAGCGCACAGAGGCGTAGAACTTGAGCGCATTGCCGCCCGTGGTAGTTTCGGGTGAGCCGAACATGACGCCAATCTTCATGCGGATTTGGTTGATGAAGATGACGGTGGAATTGGTTTTCTTGATGTGCGCGGTGAGCTTGCGCAGTGCCTGGCTCATGAGGCGGGCTTGCAAGCCAGGCAGGGAGTCGCCCATTTCGCCTTCCAATTCGGCCTTGGGCGTGAGCGCCGCCACCGAGTCGATGACGATGAGGTCGACCGCGCCAGAGCGCACCAAGCTGTCGACAATTTCTAAAGCCTGCTCGCCGGTGTCGGGCTGGCTGATGAGCAGCTCTTGCAGGTTGACGCCGAGTTTTTGCGCGTACTGCACGTCCAGGGCGTGTTCGGCGTCGACAAAGGCGCAAGTGCCGCCGGTTTTTTGCATCTCGGCAATAACTTGCAAGGTGAGGGTGGTTTTGCCTGAGGACTCTGGGCCGTAAATTTCGATGACCCGACCGCGTGGCAGACCGCCCACGCCCAAGGCGACGTCTAGGCCGAGTGAGCCGGTGGAGACAACTTGGATGTCTGCGATGACCTCGCCTTCACCCAAACGCATGATGGTGCCTTTGCCAAACTGCTTTTCAATTTGGGCCAGCGCGGCTTGCAGGGCTTTTGCTTTTTCACCGGCAGCTGCGATACTTTTAACGTTGTCCATGGGAATCTCCTCTTAAGGTCAATGGGTTGTGAGCATTACCTTGGCCTGTTTCAAATCACAGGCTGGATGCTTGAACAGTACTTTATCTGCCCTATACATTTCTGTAAACACTTTTTTTGTCAGTTTGCCTTACTATATACACATGGCTTTTAATCTTGTTACTTCTGCTCACGATTGGCGTCAGTCGCATTTGGGGCGCTTGCTGGGTCACGCCATGCGGCGTTTTGACGCGCGGGTCTTGGTGTTGATGGCACAGCACATTGACGCGCCCTTGGCCTTGTCCAATCTGGCCGCACGCGACAAGGTGAGCGCGGCCCACATCCACATCACCCGTCACCTGCCGTTGCAGGGCGCGCGCCTGAATGAACTCGCTGCCATGGCGGGCATGAGCAAGCAAGCCATGGGCGACTTGGTCAACCAATGCGAGGCTTGGGGCGTGGTGCGGCGTGAAGACGACCAAGGCGACGCACGCGCCAAACGCATCGTGTTCACCGATACGGGGCTGTCTTGGCTGAAAGCTTTTGAGGCCGCTATTGCGCAGGCCGAAGACGAGTTTCGCCAAGAGGTGGGCGCGGATGTGGCGACCGTGGTCAGCTTGGGGCTTGAAGCTTATGCAGGGGCGTATTCACACTATGTGGTGGTCTAAGTTATATAATGTATACGTATAACGTGTTTAAGGACGATCATGCACAAAAAAATGACCATCACGCTCGATGAGGCTGTCTACGAAGGGCTGTGGCGCACGATTGGCAAGCGCAAGATGAGCCAGTTCATTGAGGACTTGCTACGCCCTCACGTGCTGGGCAATTCCCTCGATGACGGATACAAAGCCATGGCGCAAGACCAAGGCCGAGAAGCCGAAGCGATTGAATGGACCAACGCACTCGCGAAAGACATGGCGAATGAAACGCGGTGAAGTCTGGTGGGTTGAATTTGATCCCGCCTTGGGCACTGAAATTAAGAAAACCCGCCCGGCGGTCATCGTCAGCAACGATGCCGCCAACCGAAACTTGGCCAGGGTGGTTGTGGTGCCGCTGACAAGCAACACGGAAAAAGCCTATCCGGGCGAAGCCCTTGTGAGCGTCGCTGGGCAGGCCAGCAAAGCCATGGCCGATCAAATCATGGCGGCTGACAAAGCCAGACTAAAAAGCCAGCTGGGCACCCTTGAAAAGACCGATATGTTGGCCGTCGAAGACGCCATCAAGGTTCATCTTGGCTTGCCGAGATAGGTGTGCGAGGGCGCATCGCACGTTCAAGGCTGGCGTTAACCCGCATGCGTCAAATACTGATCGCTCTGTTGTTCACCCTAGAATCCAAGGCATAAATAGCGGAGAGACAGCGCATGCGAATACTGATCGCTGAAGATGACCAGGTGCTGGCAGATGGCTTGCTTCGCACCTTGCGCGCCTCGGGCGCGGCAGTTGACCATGTTGCCAACGGTAACGAGGCCGACGCGGCCTTGATGACATCGCAAGAGTTTGATCTCATCATTCTCGATTTGGGATTACCCAAAATGCACGGGCTTGAAGTTCTCAAACGCCTTCGCGCCAGAGGCAACAACCTGCCCGTACTCATACTCACCGCCGCCGACAGCGTGGAAGAGCGGGTCAAGGGTTTGGATTACGGCGCAGATGACTACATGGCCAAGCCGTTTTCATTGCAAGAACTTGAAGCCCGCGTGCGCGCACTGACGCGGCGCGGCATGGGCAGCACCACCGCCACCATCAGCCACGGCCCGCTGATTTACGACCAATCGGGACGCGTCGCCACCATCGATGGGCGCATGGTCGAGTTGTCTGCACGCGAGCTGGGTTTGCTGGAGGTTTTGTTGCAACGCGTGGGCCGCTTGGTCAGCAAAGACCAGTTGGTCGAGCGCTTGTGCGAATGGGGTGAAGAGGTCAGCAACAACGCCATCGAGGTGTATATACACCGCTTGCGTAAAAAGATCGAAAAGGGACCGATCCGCATTGCCACCGTTCGCGGCTTGGGCTACTGCTTGGAAAAAATCCATCCCGCCACTGAAGCGCCTGTCGCTGCGCCGTGAAGCTGTTTCAGCGCCGCCAACGCTCTTTGTTTGGCGAAATTCTCGATTGGATGCTCACGCCGTTTTTGCTGCTGTGGCCCATCACTTTTGGTCTCACATGGTTAATTGCCGAGGGCATTGCCCGCGTGCCGTTTGACCGCGGCTTGAGCCACAACGCCCTGGCCTTGGCGCAACTGGTAGAAAGCGACGAGACCAGCGTGGGGTTTCATTTCCCCAAGCCTGCCAACGACTTTTTGTTGGCCGATCCGACCGACGAGGTTTACTACCAAGTGCTGGGCGCCAAGGGTGAGGTTTTAAGTGGCGACAGCGATTTGCCCTTGCCGCAAGAAGACGAAAAACTGGTCACCGATGAACTGCGTATGCGCGACGATGTACGCAAAGGCGTGCCCATACGGGTGGCCTATATCTGGGTGCGTGTCAAACCCCAAAGCGCGCGTCCGGCGCTGGTGCAAGTGGCTGAAACTCTAGAAAAGCGCTCGGTGCTTGCCAATGAAATTATCAAAGGCGTGATGCTGCCGCAGTTTGTTATCTTGCCGCTGGCGGTACTGCTGATTTGGCTGGCGCTGGCGCGTGGCATTCAGCCTTTGAATGAACTTGAGCAACGCATACGACAGCGCAACCCCGACGACATGAGCCCCTTAGACGAAAGCGTGGTGCCCATTGAGGTCTCGCCGCTGGTGTTGTCTATCAACGATTTGCTGCAGCGCTTGCAAGACTCGATTGCCACCCAAAAACGGTTTTTGGCGGACGCAGCTCATCAGTTGAAAACACCGCTGGCGGGCTTGCGTATGCAAGCCGATTTGGCTTTGCGCAAAGAAGCCTCTGCCGATGATTTAAAGCAGTCGCTGCTGCAAATTGCGCGCTCAAGCGTGCGTGCCACCCACACGGTGAACCAGTTGCTGGCCTTGGCGCGTGCCGAGAGCAGCGGCGCGCCTGTGACCAAGCTGGACTGCGATCTGTCGGCTTTGACGATGGAGGTGGTTAAAGACTCTTTGCCCATGGCCATGGAGCGGCATATCGATTTGGGTTTTGACCAGGCATGCGACTCGGCCTGGCTTGAAGGCAACCCGGTTTTGCTCAAAGAGATGGTGCGCAACCTGATTGAAAACGCCTTGAACTACACGCCATCAAGCCCCGAGCACCCTGGCGTGGTGACGGCGCGGGTGTTTCGTGATGCAGATTTGGCGCTGGTCTTGCAAGTTGAGGATTCTGGTCCCGGCATTCCTGAGGCTGAACGCGAGCGGGTGTTCGAGCCTTTTTATCGCATTTTGGGCACAGAGGCGGATGGCTCGGGACTGGGCTTGCCCATCGTGTTGGAAATCGCCCACAAGCATGGCGCGACGCTGCAATTGCAAGAAACCCACCCAGGCCAGCACCCACCTGGGGCGCAATTTAATGTGGTGTTTGCAAAGCGCTAATCCGCCGCCTTGGCAAACGTCACCACATGGTCTACCTCGGCGCGTATGCCTATCCATTCACCAATGTGATGGTCGTGGTGGCTGGGCACATGGGCCATCAAGGTTTGGCCGCTGTCGAGCAGCAGCGTGTATAAAAATTCTGAGCCGCGAAAGGCTTTGCGAATGATTTGCGCCTTCACCTGCGCTGCGTCGTCATGCACGATGTCGTCGGCGCGCAAAAGAACATCGCAGTCACCCAAGACCTGTTCGCCGTCGCTGTGCGCCAAATCCTCACGCAACTCACCCAACGGGGTTTGCAACACCAAGCTGTCGCCTTCACGGCGCAGCTGGGCGGGCGCAAACACGCCGTGGCCAATGAACTCGGCGACAAAGCGGGTGGCGGGTCGGTGGTAGAGGTGGTAAGCGTCATCCCACTGCTGCAGCTTGCCTTGGTGCATGACACCAATCACATCGCCCAAGGCAAACGCCTCGAGCTGATCGTGGGTCACAAACAAGGCCGTGGTGTTGGCCAGCTTGAGGATGGAGCGCAGCTCATGGGCCAAGCGTTCGCGCAAATCCACATCTAAATTGGAAAAGGGTTCGTCGAGCAACAGCAGTTGCGGCTGCGGCGCCAAAGCCCGCGCCAAGGCCACCCGTTGTTGCTGTCCGCCAGAGAGTTCATGCGCAAAACGCTGGCCGCTGTTTTCTAGGCCCACCAAGGCCAAGACATCGTTGACTCTGGCGCGCTGTTTATCAGCCGGCCAGCGATGCAAACCAAATGCAATGTTTTGAGCCACATTCAGGTGCGGAAACAGGGCGTAGTCTTGGAACACCATGCCTATGCGACGCGCTTCAGGCGGCAAATGAACACCGTCGCCGCTGACGGTGATGTCGTTGATGCTGATTGAGCCTGCGCTGATTTTTTCTAATCCCGCCACAGCGCGCAACAAAGTGGTTTTGCCGCAGCCCGAGGGGCCGATCAAGACACCCATTTGCCCGGCTTGCAGCTGCAGGCTCACGTTGTCTACCGCAGCTGTAGAGCGGCTTGGGTAATGCACTTGCAAGGCATTGACTTGGAGAAACATGTTGCAGATTGTAGGCATCTCAATTCAGCGCTCACCTGCTGCCTACAATCTGCGCTTTTGCTTGGTCGCTTGCTGCGACGACTCCATGCGTTTGATTTCTTTGCTTCGGTTGTTAGTGATTTTGCTACTGGCCTTGCCGGTGCTGATGGTCTTGGCTGCGTGGTTGCAGTGGAACGCCGGTTCTGCAGATATCTTGCTGAGCATGTCCTCCACGGTCTTGCCCGGCTATGTGCTGAGCAGCTTAAGCCTGTGTTTTTGGGTGGCTCTGGGCGTCATCAGCATGGGCAGTGTGAGCGCCGCTGCGGTCACCTTGTTTGATTTCCCGGGCCGGCGCACCCTAGAGTGGGCCCTCTTGCTGCCCTTGGCCATGCCCGCTTATGTGGTGGCCTATGCCTATAGCGACTTTTTGCAATTCAGTGGCCCTGTGCAAACCAGCTTGCGCCAACTCTTTGGCTGGCAGGGCGCGCTGTGGCCGGATGTGCGCAGCCTGTGGGGGGCAGCGGCGGTGCTCAGTTGTGCGCTCTACCCCTATGTGTATTTACTGGTTCGTGCGGCCTTGGTCGAACGCGCACCGCAGTTGATGGAGGCGGCTCGCTTGCTTGGTGCGGGTTTGAACCGGCGTATTTTTCGTGTTGCACTGCCCCTGGCAAGGCCCGCTATTGCAGCTGGCACGGCTTTGGCCTTGATGGAGACCTTGGCCGACTTCGGCGTCAGCAGTTATTTTGGTGTCACCACCTTTTCTACTGGCATTTACAAAGCTTGGCTGGTGATGGATGACCGCGTGGCGGCGGCCCAATTGGCGACATTTTTATTGCTGCTGGTGCTTTTGATGTTGGGACTTGAGCAACGCGCGCAAGCGCGCTTGCGCTTTGCCGGCCAGCGCAGTACGGGTCGGGACAGCGAATCCCAGCCCCTGCAACTGCACAACTGGGCTGCGGCTTTGGCGTTTTTTCTTTGCGCCATGCCGATTTTGCTGGGCTTTGTTCTGCCCTTGCTGATCATGGCGCATGCTTTGTGGGTGCAAAGCCAAAGTGTTTGGATCGATTGGGACAAGTTTTCACAATGGACGTTCAACAGCCTGTATTTGGGACTGTTAACTGCCGTACTGGCCGTGGGCTTGGCGCTCTCTTTGGCCTTTAGCCAAAGAGTCCACCCTACCCCTTGGCGCCGTTGGAGCACGCAAGTTGTGGGGCTGGGCTATGCCGTGCCTGGCGTCATTGTGGTGGTGGGTTTGTTGCTGCCCATTGGCTGGTTGCAGCAGGCTTGGCCGCAAAGTCAAGTGGGTTATTGGTTGACCGCCACCGTGCTGGGCTTGGTTTGGGCCTATTTGGTTCGATTTATTGCTGTGGCTCTTCAGGCGGTGCAAGCGGGCTACTCGCGCATTCCCATGAGTGCCGATGAGGCCTCGCTCACTTTGGGCGTGTACCGCACCGCCTTGTTTACCCGCGTTCACTGGCCTTTGTTGACCCGCTCCACCGCCGCCGCTTTGTTGCTGGTCTTGGTCGATGTGATGAAAGAGTTGCCCGCCAGCTTGGTGTTGCGCCCCTTCAACACCGACACCTTGGCGGTCATGGCTTATCAGCTGGCCAGAGATGAGCGTCTGGGTGAGGCGGCCTTGCCCTCGCTGGCGCTGGTCTTGGTCGGTCTGCTGCCTGTGATGCTTTTAAGCCGAACACTTAGAAAATCCTGATATTTCTCAAGGTTTTTTGATTTATCTCAAATGCGAATAGTTCGTATTTGATTTATGATGAATTCTTTTGAGACAAGGTTCATCATGGTTGGCAAGCTGGTCAGTGCTGTTTTTTTCCGACGCGCCTTGGGCGTTTTGTCCATGCTGGCCTGCTTGGGCGGCACGTCTCAAGCCCAAGAGGCACAGCTCAATCTTTACTCTGCCAGGCATTACGCCACCGATGAAGCCTTGTACGCCGACTTCACCCGCGCCACTGGGATTCGCATCAATCGGGTGGACGCAGATGACGCGGGCATTTTGTCGCGCCTCAAAGCCGAGGGTTCTGCTTCGCCTGCCGATGTGATTTTGCTGGTCGATGCCGCGCGTTTATGGAAGGGCGAAGTAGAAGGTCTGTTCAAACCGATTCAATCCACCTTGCTGGAAAAAGCGATTCCCGAACACCTGCGCGCGCGTAAGCGTGCTGAAGGGACGTCTTGGTTTGGGTTCTCAACCCGTGCGCGCATCATCTTGTATGACAAATCACGGGTGAAGCCTGAAGATGTGGACAGCTATGAAAAGCTCGCCCTGCCTGTGAACAAAAATAAACTCTGCGTGCGTTCAGGCTCTCACCCCTACAACCTGTCCTTGTTCAGTGCCATGGTCGAGCACATGGGCGCCGCCGCCACAGAAAACTGGCTGCAAGCTTTGGTCAACAACATGGCGCGCTCACCCAAAGGGGGCGACACCGACCAAATCAAAGCGGTGGCCAGTGGCGAATGTGGCGTGGCGCTTGCCAACTCTTA
>CAMBXY010000066.1 GCA_945871945.1 Bordetella parapertussis | reverse complement strand
GCCGTCAAGGCGGTGCCGCTGTGCACAAAACCTGCGCAGTTGAATAAACCATCGATGCGATCCATTGAAGCCATTTGCGCTTGTATCGCGGCTTTGTCCATCACATCCAAGACAGCGGTGTGTACATGGGCCATGCCCTTGAAACCCTCGAGCAAAACGGGGTTAACGTCGGTAGCCCAAACCGTCGCGCCCTCGGCCACCATGGCCAGCACCGTGGCCTTGCCAATGCCTTGTCCCGCCGCGGTAATCAGTATGTTTTTACCTTGTAATCGCATGGTGTTTCCTGGGTCTTTTGGCGCTGGGACGTAGTTAAGAATGATAGGGCTTGGCAGCGGCTGACTTGGCTACGGGTTTGTGCGGAGGAACTTGGCCTTGACGCGGCGGTATGGTGCATGCAAGTATCCCCATTTACCCAGAAGGTTTGTGCCATGCGTTTTCAGTCATTGTTTCGCCCCTCTTGGCTGATGTTGGCCTTGGCGGCTATGGTTTTACCCGGCTTGTGTTTGGCTCAGCAAAAACTCAAATGGGCCCATGTGTATGAATCCGCTGAGCCCTACCATACCGAGTCGGTTTGGGCGGCTGAAGAAATCAAAAAACGCAGCAAGGGCAAGTTTGATATTCAGGTCTTTCCCGCGTCAAGCTTGGGCAAAGAAACCGATTTGAACCAAGGCCTGACTTTGGGCTCGGTAGACATCGTCATCGGCGGCCCCTCGTTTGCTGCGCGCAGCTACCCTCGCTTTGGCATCGCTTACTACCCTTTTATTTTTCGCGATGGCGACCACCTGCTGGCCTATTCCAAAAGCCCTTTGTTCCAAGAAATGGTGGTTGAGTTTCGCAACAAAAGCGGCATACAAGTCACCGCCTACACCTACTACGGCGCACGCCACACCAGCGCCCAAAAGCCTTTCAGTCAATGCGCCGATATCAAAGGTCTGAAGATTCGTGTCCCCGATGCACCCGCTTACACCGCTACTTGGCAGGCCTGCGGCGCCAACCCCACACCCATCGCTTTTGCCGAGGTCTACTTGGCCCTGCAAAACGGCACGGTGGATGCCCAAGAAAACCCGCTCACCACCATCGAAGCAAAAAAGTTTTTCGAGGTGCAAAAGTCCATCATGCTGACCGGCCATATCGTTGACGGCTTGGTCACCATGGTGGCACCCCATGTGTGGAGCACACTCAATCCGGCAGAGCAAAAAATATTCACCGAGGTGATGCAAGAAGCCGCAGCCAGAGCCAGCGCCAAGGTTAAAAAACGCGAAGCCGAGTTGATCGACATCTTCAAGAAAAAAGGCTTGCAGGTGGTCGAGGTCAACCGCAAAAGCTTTCAAGACGCGGTGCTGAAAAACAAGCCTGTGCAAAGCCTGGGCCTGACACGCGCCGACTACGACCGAGTGCAAGCTGCCAAATGAGTGGCGATCTCGACAACTTGGCCGCCTCGTTTGGTCAAGCGGATGAAACCGTAGACCTCTCGGCCACGATTGCCGAGGCTTGGTTGGCGCTGTTTTTTTTCTGGGCGCTGGGCTTAACGGTTCTCTACCAGTTCATTACCCGCTATGTGTTCAACGACTCAGCCGCTTGGACCGAAGAAATCGCCCGCTATTTGCTGATTGCCACGGTGTTTATTGGCGCGGTCATAGGGGTAGCTAAAAACAACCATATCCAAGTGGATTTTTTCTACCGCTTTATGCCCAGCGGCGTGGCACGCGGGGTGTCTTTTCTGACCGATGGCTTGCGCGTGGCTTTTTTGGCCTGTTGCAGCTATCTCACTTGGCTGTTGATGCAAAAAATGGGTAACTACCAAATGACCATCGTCAACCTGCCCATGAACCTCGTCTACGGCGTGGTGTTGTTGGCTTTTGTGTTGATGACCTGGCGTGCAGTGTGGGTGATGCGGCGACATTGGCAACAAGGTTTTAGCCTGCTCGAGCGCCCCGACACCTTCTAAGACCTGCATGTTAAAAATCATTTTTCTGTTTTTGCTCAGTGGTGGTTTGCCGGTGGCCATGGCCATGGCCGCTGCCTCGCTCATCTACCTTTTGTTCGTGCCCAGTTCGCCGCCCTTTGTGGTGGTGCACCGCATGGTCTCGGGCATAGACAGCTTCCCTTTGCTGGCGGTGCCGTTTTTTATTTTGGCGGGCAACCTGATGAACACGGCGGGCATCACCCAGCGCATTTACAGCTATGCGCTGGCGCTGGTGGGTTGGCTCAAAGGCGGCTTAGGCCATGTGAATGTGGTGGGCTCGGTGGTGTTTGCCGGCATGAGTGGCACAGCCATCGCGGACGCTGCAGGCTTGGGCACGATAGAGGTCAAAGCCATGACCGACCATGGCTATGACGCCGAATTTGCGGTGGGTGTCACCGCCGCCTCGGCCACCTTGGGGCCCATCATTCCGCCCAGCTTGCCGTTTGTGATCTACGGCATGATGGCCAATGTCTCTGTGGGTTCGCTGTTTTTGGCGGGCATTGTTCCCGGCATGGTCATGGCTTTGTTGATGATGCTCACAGTGGCCTATTTCGCCCATAAAAATGACTGGGGTGGAGATGTCAAGTTTGACTGGCCCACATTGCTCAAAGCCTTGACAGAGAGCTTGGTGGTCGTGGCTTGGCCCTTGGTGGTGTGGTGGTTGATCACCGATCTGGGCACCCAGCCTCAGGTCACGGTGCTGGTGGGTTTGCTGCTGCTGTTTGCCGCTGACAAACTGTTTAACTTTCAAGCCGTGCTGCCCATCATGACGCCGGTGCTGTTGATTGGCGGCATGACCACTGGGGTGTTCACCCCTACCGAAGGGGCGATTGCGGCGTGTGTCTGGGCGATGATTTTGGGTTTTACTTGGTACCGCACCTTGCACTTCAAGCTGTTTGTGAAAATTTGTCTCGACACAGTAGAGACCACCGCCACGGTGTTGTTCATCGTTGCCGCCGCCAGTATTTTTGGTTGGTTGCTCACCGCCACCGGTGTGACCGCCGCGATTGGTCAATGGGTTTTGGGCGTCACCGATCAACCTTGGCAGTTTTTGCTGCTGGCCAATTTGCTCATGCTGTTTGTGGGCTGCTTTTTAGAACCCACCGCCGCCATCACCATTCTTGTGCCGATTTTGGTTCCCATCTGCCAGCAACTCGGTATCGACTTGGTTCATTTTGGCTTGATCATGGTGCTCAACCTGATGATTGGCCTGCTGCACCCGCCCATGGGCATGGTGCTGTTTGTGCTGGCGCGGGTGGCCAAGCTCAGCGTCGAGCGCACCACCATGGCCATCTTGCCGTGGTTGGTTCCACTGCTGGGCAGCCTGCTGTTGATCACCTACGTGCCCAGCATTGCCCTGTGGCTGCCCCGTTTGATGGCTTCTTGATTTCAATTCTTATGAACACTTGCATACGCCTGCACCCCGCCGATGATGTGGTCATCGCCCGCCAACAACTGCTCTCAGGCGCCAGCGTGGAGAGCATTGCGGTGCGCGGCCTCATCCCGCCTGGGCACAAAGTGGCCACCCGCGCCATAGCCTCGGGTGCGCCTGTGCGTCGCTACAACCAAATCATTGGCTTTGCCTGCAAAGACATCGCGGCGGGTGAGCATGTGCACACCCACAACCTTGACATGGGAGCCAACAAGGGTGACTTTGCCCGCGACTATGCGTTTTGCGCCGATGTCAAACCCGTGGCGGCACCCCTGCACGCCGAGTTCATGGGCTATGTGCGCGCTGATGGCCGCGTGGCCACGCGCAACTATCTGGGTGTGCTGTCTAGCGTGAACTGCTCGGCCACGGTGGCTCGCGCCATCGCAGACCATTTTTCCAAAACCCTCAACCCCTCGGCCTTGGCCGACTTCCCCAACGTCGATGGCGTGGTGGCACTCACCCACGGCAGCGGCTGCGGCATGGACACCGAGGGTTTGGGCATGCAGGTGTTGGAGCGCACCTTGGCGGGTTACGCCACCCACCCCAATTTCGTCGGCGTGTTGGCGGTGGGCTTGGGTTGTGAAGCCAATCAACTGAAGTCTTGGCTGTCGCACAGTGGCTTGAAAGAGGACAGCATGCTGCAAACTTTCAATATCCAAGACAGCGGCGGCACCCGCCTCACGGTGGCCAAGGGCATAGCTTTGATCACCGCCATGTTGCCCACAGCCAATCTCGCCCAACGCCAGCCTTGCAGCGTCGCCCACATCACCGTGGGATTGCAGTGCGGCGGCTCGGACGGTTATTCGGGCATCAGCGCCAACCCCGCCTTGGGTGCAGCGGTCGACCTGTTGGTGGCGCACGGCGGCACCGCCATCCTCAGCGAAACCCCAGAAATTTATGGCGCAGAACATTTGCTCACACGCCGTGCGGTGCGCCGCGAAGTAGGCGAAAAACTGGTCGCGCGCATACGCTGGTGGGAGCACTACACCGCCATGCACCAAGGCGAGATGAACAACAACCCCTCGCCTGGCAACAAAGCCGGCGGCCTCACCACGATTTTGGAAAAATCATTGGGCGCGGTGGCTAAAGGCGGCACCAGCAATTTGCAAGCGGTGTACGAGTACGCAGAGAAAGTCACCGCCCATGGCTTTGTCTACATGGACACGCCGGGCTACGACCCGGTCAGCGCCACCGGTCAGGTGGCGGGCGGGGCCAACCTGATTTGCTTCACCACCGGCCGCGGGTCAGCCTATGGCTGTGCGCCCGCCCCTTCCCTCAAACTCTCTACCAACAGCGCTTTGTGGCAGCGCCAAGCCGATGACATTGACATCAACTGCGGCGATATTGTGGATGGTGAAAGTACGGTGCAAGCCAAGGGCGAGGAAATATTTCAAGCCATCATTGCTTGTGCTTCAGGACAGACCAGCAAAAGCGAGAGCCACGGCTATGGGCAAAACGAGTTTGTGCCTTGGCAACTCGGCGCGGTTATGTGATGAGCGCCAAACTGGCGTCTAAGTGCTCGGTAGGCAAGCGCTTGTAGCCGCTGCGCGCAAAGCGCTGCAAGCGTCCCACCACAAACGACAGCAACACCGAGGCTTGCACATTGGCGTCTACAGAAGGTGTGAGCGAAGCCTGCGCCTGCGCTTGTTCACGCAACACCAGCCGCAAGCTGGACTCAAAGCGATCGAAAAACTGGTTCATGCGCTGCTCGAGGCGGTCGTTTTCAAACACCAAGGCGTCGCCCACCATGACCCGCGCCATGCCCGGGTTGCGCTGGGCGAACTGCAACAACACTGTCACCATATGACGCGCTTTTTGCACCGAAGCGTCGTGGCTTTCGGCAATTTGGTTGAGCAAACTGAAGATGCTGGTTTCAATGAACTCGATAAGGCCTTCAAACATTTGCGCCTTGCTGGCGAAATGCCGGTACAGCGCCGCCTCAGACACCTCGAGGCGCGCGGCCAAGGCTGCTGTGGTGATGCGCTCAGCCCCGGGCTGCTCGAGCATGGCCGCCAAGGTCTGCAATATTTGAATACGCCGCTCACCGGGCTTGGGTCGCTTGCGTGGCAAGGTCTGGGCATCAGAGGACGTACTGCTGGGTTGTGCGGTGGCCATCGAACACTCCTTGAAAGTCAGTGCGAACGTATCAGGGTACCAAAAGCTTGATCAGTGAGAATTTCCAGCAGCAAAGCGTGAGGTACGCGCCCGTCAATGATATGCACAGCGTTGACCCCGCTTTTGGCGGCATCAAGCGCCCCGCTGATTTTGGGCAACATGCCGCCACTGAGGGTGCCATCGGCAAACAAGGCGTCGATTTGCCTGGCGCTTAAATCGCCCAGCAGCTTGCCCGATTTGTCGAGCACGCCTTCGGTGTTGGTGAGCAGCACAAGTTTTTCAGCTTTCAACACCGTGGCGAGCTTGGAGGCCACCAAGTCGGCGTTGATGTTGTAACTCTCATTCATTTCGCCAAAACCGATGGGGCTGATGACGGGAATGAAGGCGTCGTCTTGCAAGGCTTTGACCACGCTGGGGTCAATGCTGACGATGTCACCCACCTGCCCCACATTAACTTCTTTGCTGGGGTCTTGGGCGTCGTGCATCTTGAGTTGGCGCGCTCGTATCATGCCGCCATCCCGACCGGTCAGACCCACCGCTTTACCACCCGCTTGGTTGATCAAACCCACGATGTCTTGCTGCACTTCGCCGGCCAACACCCACTCCACCACTTCCATGGTTTCCGCGTCTGTCACCCGCATGCCTTGAATGAACTCGCCTTTTTTACCCAAGCGCTGCAAGGCGTTTTCAATTTGCGGCCCACCGCCGTGAACCACCACGGGGTTCATGCCCACCAGTTTGAGCAACACCACATCTTGGGCGAAACCCGCTTGTAACAACGGGTCGGTCATGGCGTTACCACCGTATTTGATGACCAAGGTTTTGCCGTGGAACTTGCGTATATAAGGCAGTGCGCGGGCCAATATGTCAGCTTGGTCGCTAAGGGCTAGGGAAGGTGTGGATGAGGGCGCCATGGGGTTAATTCACAAAGTTGGACTGATTGTGCCGTATTGGCTCAGCCTATGCACCTGTTGGGCCGCCAACGCTTTGAATATCACTTGATTCAATGTTTGAATCTACACATATATTAAAATAGAAGATGAACGCATATTGTCTTTATTAATATTTCGAAGATAATGTTTTTTTATTTATTTATATAACAGGAGATATTCATGGCCCGTACCAGCCCCACCACCCAACTCGAAAAAATCCGCGCCGCCAGAATCAAATTGGAAAAAGAAGAACAACGTTTGATGTTGCGTGGTCACGATAAATCCTTGGCGCAAATTGTGCAAATTGCGCAAAGCGCTGGTTTGACAGCAGCCCAAATTGCCCAGGCTATGGGCGCCAAAGGAAAGGTTAAAACCGCCACCAAAACCAGTGCAGCCAAGACAAGCAAAGTAAAACGCTCAACCGCCGGCAAAAAAGTAGCGCCTAAATACCGCGATCCCGCTGATGCAGACAATACCTGGACCGGCCGCGGCCGTATGCCGCAATGGGTACAAGCTTTGCATGCTGCGGGTACTTTGGCCTCCGCCGAAATCAAAACCGCCGAATAATTTTTTATTATTTGTGCCAACCCAAATGCTGAACCGCTTAATTTATTTGTTTTTATGCCTTCCATTCATGGCCATGGGTCAAACAACCCCTGCGCCGTTAGGTATGTGGAGTTACAGCTTGGGCGCGCAGCGTTATGCCGAGCCATCCATGCAACTGGTGGGGCCAGAAATAGGCTTGCATTGGCGCAGTCGCCCGCTCTTGGGTTTGCGCCAAGCGCAATTGGAAGCCGATGCACTGGTGGGGCTACAAAAATACAGCAGCGATGGCACTGGCACCAAGAAAAATGTGCCCAATATTGAAAGCCGTTGGCGAGTTTTATGGCCCTCAACGCGGTGGCCGACTATCTCTTATGGACTGGGTTTTTATACCCATTCCAATTATTTGAATGTGGAAGGTCTCACCACCACCGGTCATGGCGGCTATGAACGCCAATCTACCCAGTTTTGGCTGCCTTTTCGTTTTACTGAAAGTGGGGAAAACTGGAGCGCTTTGGGGCCCGTTAAATCGGTGCGCATTGATGCAGGGGTTTTATTACTAGGCAAACATGTCTCCAAACTTTCTCAAGTCAATTCCAAAACATATATTGACTTAAATAACACCCAGCACACGGGTATTTATCTTCAATCCCAGTTAGATTACAGCACCGCCAGCGGAATTTATTCACCTTATATCCGTTGGACTTGGATAGATGACTCAGACAAAGTGAAAGGTTTGCTCTCTGGCCAGCAAGGTTTATTTTATGAACCGATTAACCGGCGCTTACAAATCGGCGTTGAATGGAAATATTGGCGTTAAATGCTGAAGTTATTAACTACGTTGCGCCCACAAAGCGGCCAAAACCTCGTCCACCCCAGATTGCCAAGTGGGAATAGTCAAACCCAACTTTTGCTGAACTGAACGCGTATCCAACAGGGAGTTGGC
>CAMBXY010000065.1 GCA_945871945.1 Bordetella parapertussis | reverse complement strand
GATCAAATCAATGCGTTTTGCATGCCTGGCGGCAAGATTGCGTTTTACATCGGCATTTTGAGCAAGCTCGAACTCAGTGACGACGAAGTCGCCATGGTCATGGGCCATGAAATCGCCCACGCTCTGCGCGAGCACGCCCGTGAGCGCATGGGCAAGAGCATGGCCACCAATGCCTTGTCCAGAATTGGCGGTGCTTTGGCCTCGGTGTATTTGGGCGTGGACCCGCGCTTGACCGACGCCGTGGCGGCACAAGGTGCGAATTTATTGACCTTGAAATTCAGCCGCGAAGACGAGAGCGAAGCCGATTTGGTGGGCATGGAGTTAGCGGCGAGGGCGGGCTACAACCCGCAGGCCGGCGTCACACTTTGGCAAAAAATGGACGCCGCCAACAAAGGCGCGCCGCCGCAGTGGCTCAGCACCCATCCTTCGGGCCGCACCCGCATCAAAGACATACAGGCCAATTTGCCCAAAGTAGAGCCTTTTTATCAGCGGGCAAAATCTCAGTGAATGAATAACCGAGGTCTTCAATGCCTCGACCATATGCTGTGGAAACAAATCCATTGGCTGCCCACAACATATTAAAAAGATAAACAAACATTCACTTTTGAAAATAACTAGTAAATACCACTATTCAATTATGAAATAGTACTAATACATTGATTATCCCGACCCGTTGTGCTGATGGGTTTCATATTTAAAAAATCTTAGGGAGATGATCATGGGCAGTGCGTTATCAAGTGGTGTTTGGAAAGCTTTGCGTCAAAAGTCTGTGGGGTTTGTTTTAACAAGTTTGGGCCTCGGCCTGCTGACAGGTTCTGCGGTCTGGGCTAACAGTGATGTGGAAAAAAACATTGCCAATGAAAAAAACTGGGCCATGCAAGCCGGTGACATGTCGAACCAGCGCTACAGCCGCCTGAAGCAAATCAACAAAGGCAATGTCGATAAGCTGCGTGTAGCTTGGACTTTTTCCACCGGCGTTTTGCGCGGGCACGAGGGCTCGCCGTTGGTGGTTGATGGCATCATGTATTTGCACTCGCCCTTTCCCAACAAAGTATTTGCCGTCGAGCTAGAAAGCCAAAAAATTCTTTGGAAATACGAGCCCAAACAAGACTCTTCGGTGATTGCACAAATGTGTTGTGACACAGTCAACCGCGGCGTGGCTTATGCTGAAAACAAGGTCATCTTGCAGCAAGCCGACAGCATCTTGGTGGCCTTAAACGCCAAGACCGGTAAACCTGTGTGGAGCGTCAAAAATGGCGACGCCAAACTCGGTGCAGTCAACACCAATGCGCCGCATATTTTTAAAGACAAAGTCATCACAGGCATCAGTGGCGGCGAGTGGGGGGTTCGTGGCTTTATCGCTGCCTACAACCTGTCCGATGGCAAGCTGGCTTGGAAGGGCTTTAGCGTGGGGCCAGACAGCGACATGTTGATGGATCCCAAGGCCACCATGACATGGACCGACGGCAAGATGGCCCCCGTGGGTGACAACTCCTCCACCAAAACATGGAAAGGTGACCAATGGAAAATTGGTGGTGGCACCACCTGGGGTTGGTACAGCTACGACAAGGCCCTCAACATGATGTACTACGGCTCGGGCAACCCCTCTACTTGGAACCCCGCACAACGCCCGGGTGACAACAAATGGACGATGAGCATTTTTGCCCGCGATGTAGACACCGGCAAGGTCAAGTGGGTCTACCAAATGACGCCTTATGACGAGTGGGATTTCGACGGCATCAATGAAATGATCTTGGCCGATATCGACGTTAAAGGCAAACCCACCAAGGCCTTGGTTCACTTTGACCGCAATGGTTTTGGCTATACCTTGAACCGCGTAACCGGTGAGTTACTGGTGGCCGAAAAATTCGACCCGCGCGTGAATTGGGCCACCCACGTGGACATGAAGTCAGGCCGTCCGCAAGTGGTTGCCAAATACTCCACCGCTCAAAACGGCCCGGATGTGAACACCAAAGGCATCTGCCCTGCGGCTTTGGGGACCAAAGATCAACAACCGGCCTCATTTGATCCCAACACCAAGCTGTTTTATGTGCCAACCAACCATGTGTGCATGGACTACGAGCCCTTCAAAGTGGAGTACGCCGCTGGCCAACCTTATGTGGGCGCCACCCTGTCCATGTATCCCGCACCAAACAGCCATGGCGGCATGGGTAACTTCATCACTTGGGATGCAGGCACAGGCAAGATCGTTCAATCTAAAGCAGAAAAATTCTCTGTCTGGAGCGGGGTGTTGAATACCGCAGGGGGCATTTCTTGCTACGGCACTTTGGAGGGATACATCAAGTGTGTAGACGCCAAGGACATCAACAAAGAGTTGTTCAAGTTCAAAACACCCTCGGGCATCATTGGCAATGTGTTCACCTATGAGCACAAAGGCAAGCAGTATCTGGGTGTGTTTTCAGGCATTGGCGGTTGGGCGGGCATTGGTATGGCCGCAGGTCTGGAAAAGGACACCGACGGCTTGGGTGCTGTAGGCGGATACCGTGAGTTAAATCAATACACAGAGCTGGGTG
Organism: Bordetella parapertussis; assembly: GCA_945871945.1. Taxonomy (GTDB): domain Bacteria; phylum Pseudomonadota; class Gammaproteobacteria; order Burkholderiales; family Burkholderiaceae_C; genus Limnohabitans. The sequence goes on along the minus strand of CAMBXY010000065.1, from coordinate 5,418 downwards.
GCTCACTCACCGTCTTCTCCTTGCCGAACTGACACTCTTTACCAATAACTGCACTTATTCAACCAGCGAGCAGCTTCCATTCAGGGGGCTTGTTCGCTGGGGGCATCAATAGAGATCACATTATGAGAAAAATAATATTCATTGTTGCTGTGTTGACAATGGGCCTTGCGTTAGCAGAAACACCGCTCTACACCGTGACTGATGGCTACAAAGTAGACGAAAACACAATGAAAGGTTTTCAAACTTGGCGCGCAGCAGCGTGTGACCGGTGCCACGGTGCAAACCAAGAGGGCATGGTCGGCCCATCGCTGCTCAGCAGCTTGAAAACACTCACCAAAGAAGAGTTCATCATCACTTTGCGCGATGGTCGTTTAGACAAAGGCATGCAAAGCTTTGGCACCAACCTGCAGGTGATGAGCAACATAGACCATTTATACGCCTACCTCAAAGGTCGCTCTGACGGCACGATTCTCCGTGCCAAAGTGGTACCCATGCCATGAGACACAGGTGGGCCTTGACTGTCATGGCCCTGTGCCTGTCATCGGGTCTTGCCTATGCGCAAGCCAACAGCGCGACATCACTGGCCAATGGACAAACCGCTTTAAGAGTATGCCAAGACCCCAACAACATGCCGTTCTCCAACACCAATGGAGAGGGAATAGAAAACCATATTGCAAAACTTATGGCGCAAGCCTTGGGGGTGCCGGTCACCTATTACAGTTTTCCGCAGCGCATGGGATTTATCCGCAATACGCTGCGATACAAACTGCCCACGCAAGACTACCCCTGTGACATTGTGATGGGGGTTCCTTTGGGTTTTGATCAAGTCGCTACCACCCATGCCTATTACCGCTCTTCTTACGCTTTGGTATTCCCAACGGGCGCGGGCTTAGACGGGGTTCAAAGTGTTGAAGACTTTTTAAAACTAGATGCAGGGTTTTTACGTCAATTGCGCATCGGGGTGTACGACCGTTCGCCAGCGTCGGCTTGGCTAAGCCAACATGGATTACTCGACAGCGGCGTACCCTACAAAATGCTCAGCGCTGACCCCGACCAGTACCCGGGCAGCATCATCGAACACGATTTGGTGCAGCGCCAAATTGACGTTGCCTTGGTTTGGGGGCCTATGGCTGCTTACTTTGCCAAGCGCACGAAGGCACACGCCTTGCGTGTGGTTCCTGTGCGCTCAGAGCCAGGACTGACCATGGAGTTCGATATGGCCATGGGCATACGTCATGGTGAACCCTTATGGAAAGCGCAGATCGAGACCGTTATCCAATCCCAGCAAGCGCAAATTCTTGCGATATTGAAATCTTTTGATGTTCCTGTATTGGAGGCGCCCCATGCAGCCACGACGCGGCCCTGAAAATCGTTGCGCCAGTTTTCGGGCGAGCCTGCTGATGTCGCTGTGGCTTTTGTTGTCGCCCAATGTGTGGGCTGCAGACGACTTTTCCAACGCAGAAACCCAGTTGTTTATGAAGCCGCATTTGCAAGCACTGAAGTTGCCTAGCCAGTTGAGCTACAAATTTCAAAAATCCGGCAACTTAGAGCAGAGCTTTGACGACAGGGTGCAACTGGGCATCAAAGCCACGCCAAAGGGCGGCTGTTGCCTTACAAAAATACAGTTTTTATCGGGCGAGCGACGCCTTCAATTACCCGACCCAGAAGAGGTCTTAGGAAACCCCGTCATTCTTTATTTTTTAGAGCGCGATATCCGCGATATGCAACGCCTGACCAGTGGGAAAAGCAACTATTTTCGCAGTCGCATCCGTAAAGCGCTGTCACTCAACGCAAGCGAGCGCAAGGTCAAGCTTCATTTCAAAGGTCAACCCGTCGTGGGTTTGGAGTTTGAAATCGTTCCATTTGCTGACGACCCCCTGCGCAGTCGTTTTGAGCAATGGGCTGACAAGCACTATATTTTTACCGTCTCCAGTCAAGTGCCTGGCGCGGTCGTGGCCATTCGCAGTTGGGTTAAAAGCCCCACAGAAATGAAAACAGTTTGGCAAGAGACCTTGCTACTAGACGGGGCCTCTTTATGACCATGCTTCAACCATCCCCCATGTGTTTGCTGTTATTGATGCTCATGGCCTCAGGTGCCAGCGCCAACGCCAATGACTTTCCCACCGCAGAGCGGGTGTTGGGGGTACAAGCCTGTATGCAGAAACACCAAGGCCCCTTCTACGAAATGCTGCACAAATGCGCTTGTGCTTTGGATGAGGTTGCAGCTCAACTGAGCTTTGCTGAGTACGTGGAGCTCAGCACGATTGCCAATGCCATGACCATCGCAGGCGAACGCGGCAACGGAATGCGCGACAACGAATCCTTAAAAGCACCTTTCGCCCGATTCAAGCAGATCAATAAGCAAGCTGAAAAAGCGTGTTTCATTGTCCCCTCTGCGAGCCTGCGATGAGTTGGCTGACACGATGCGGCCTCATCCTTGGCTTGTTTATCCTGCTGGGCTCTTCTGCTTGGGCTACACCGTATTCCTTCTTGCCCGAAGATGATCCGCAAGACAGCGTGGTGTGGCAACGTGTGCGGCAAAGTTTGTTTGGCGAGAGGCCGATTCAACAAGCCAGTTCCCAACTTTTAACCCTCAAAGTACCGGCGCGGGCCTTGGATTCTGCTTTTGTGCCGGTACAAGTGGTGGCGGGCCCGGCATCGGGCTCGGTGCAGACCCTTTACCTGATTGCGGACGCCAACCCATCACCTTTAGCCGCCAAAATTCAATTTTTAGCCTTGGGCATGCCGGTAAATTTTGAAACCCGTATCCGCATTGACGCCTATACGCATATTCGTGTGGTTGCTGAAACCTCGGATGGACAGTTGTTCATGGCCACAGGCTTTATCAAGGCCACAGGCGGCTGCGCCGCCCCTGCCACCATCGATGCGCAAGAGGCACTGGAGCGCTTGGGCATCATGAGTTTCAAGGTAGACCCCGGCTCGCGCAGTCAGGGTCTGCGGCGTGTGCGTTGGCGTATGGAGCACCCTAACCATTCAGGTTTTGTGATGGAGCAACACACGCGCTTGAATATTCCGGCGGATTATGTTCAAAGCATTCAAGTGCAATTCAATGGTGAGCCGGTCTTGAGTGCCGAGGTTGATTTCTCCCTCAGTGAAAACCCCAGCTTGGAGTTCAGTTTGCCAAGTTTGAAACCCGGTGTACTCCGTGTGCTGGCCCTAGACTCGAGTGGGCGGCGTTTTGAAGGCCGCCAAGCATTGGATCAATCCTCGGTACAAATCGTAGCCCCTGGTGTGTATGCGGTGATGGGTGACCAAACGGCCCATCGTGGTAACGCCGGCTTTATTGTCGGCCCGCAAGGCGTGATGGTGATTGACAGTGGTGCTTCTTGGGCGCAGGGTCAAGACCTGATAGCCAAGGTCCGCCATATCACCTCTTTGCCGATTCAGCTACTGCTTCTCACCCATGCCAAAGATGAATTCATTTTCGGCGCAACAGCTTTTCAAGAACTTGGCATCCCTGTTTATATGCACCAAGACGCGGTGCGCCTAATGAAAGCGCGTTGTGCCACATGCTTGGAACAATTGCAAAAACGTTTTGGCCATGACGCCATGTCGCATACCCGCATCCCAACGGTTGACGTGGTGTTGAATGGTGCATCACACAGCAGTCACACCGGTCGCGGCGTGCGCCTATTGACAGAAGGGCACACCGGTTCGCCGGGTGCTATGGCGGTGCTGGATGAGCAAACTGGCGTTATGTTTGCGGGCGCTTGGCTGGTGACTGAACAGGTGCCTCAATTGCGCGATGCCAATGTGGGTAAATGGCTCAAAGCCCTGTCGCCATGGCTGGAAGAGGGGCAACGCCTGTGGGTGCCGGGTCACGGGCCGGTGGTCAGGTCAGAGCAAGCGCAACAGTTGCGCGTCTATTTGCAAGATGCACAAACTTGTGTGGACCAACACCTAGAACAAGGCACCTCATTGATCGACATGGACAAGGCGTGTGGACAACCCGCTTTTGCCCATTGGGCCCAGTATGACAGTCAGCATTCACGCAATGTGGTTCAGTTGTATTTGCAGACTGAAAGAGAATTTTTGATGGCACCAGAGGCGTTAAAGCAGTAAATATTCAGGTTCCACCCCCACAAGGGTTGTTGCCTCGTTATGGTGGTCAACCCTAAAGGGTTCAAGAGCATTGACACACAAAGGCTGAAGGAACTAAATTGGCCCCTCAGGGGTAACCACGTCTCCTGCGTGACAAAGTGTCTTTTCCACATGGATATTCATCGGGAGCAATCTTTCCATGCATGCCTTGCAACGCTCGCATATCGATACGGTTCTTCAAGTAGCGCAACAGCAAGCTCTTAATGACGCAGCGCTTGCGCATGATGATGTCATTCGCCAGTCATGGTTGCGCTGCGTGCGTGACCACAAACTCGACCCCACGCGCATGCAAGAGGCGGTCATCTTGCCGCATGAGCGCTACCGCGAACACCAAGACGAAATCGAAGGGCTTATGCGGGTTGCCCGCTATGGCCTAGAGACGCTCTACCAACAAGTGTCAGGCCTGGGTTATGTGGTCTTGTTGACCGACGCCAAAGGCGTCACCGTGGATTTCATTGGCGACTTGCAAATGGATGCCAGTTTGCGCAAAACCGGCTTATATCTTGGCGCTGTGTGGAGCGAGCAATTTGCCGGCACCAATGGCGTAGGCACATGTTTGTCTACCGGTCAAAGTTTGACGGTACACCAAGCCGATCACTTCGATGCCATGCATATCCCCCTCACCTGCACGGCCGCCCCTATTTATGGACCCACCGGAACCATACAAGCGGTGCTGGATTTGTCGGCACTGCACTCACCCGAGCAAAAGCAAAGTCAGCACTTTGCACTGCAGTTGGTGCGTATTTACACCCATCAAATTGAAAACGCCTATTTTCTGAACCAATTTTCAGATCACTGGGTGTTGCGCTTGGCATCAGCACCCCATTTTTTGGAGGTTTATCCCGAATTATTGCTGGCGCTCAACGAGCGTGCCGAGGTGATTGGCCACAACCGCCGAGCCTTGGAGTTTTTTCAAACCCCGACAGCCCCAAGTTTGCTGGGCGCCAAGCTAGACAGCTTGCTTGAAATTGGCGGCACTGATTTGGCAGGCTTCTTATTCAAAAGCGCGTATGCACGACAAACCGTGACCACTGTTGTCGACCAACGGCTGCTTTTCATGCAAGCTTCTGCACCGCGCAAAACCCTTGGCATCGCTACACAAAGCTCGGCAAATGACAAAGCCGCTTTGATCCCCGCGCCGCTTTGCGCCTTGTCTGGCGGCGACCCCGAGCTTGACGCTCAAATTGCCCACGCCGCCAAGTTAGCGCCCACACCTATTAGCCTGTTGCTCTTGGGTGAAACGGGCTGCGGCAAAGAGTTTTTTGCCAAGGCGATTCACCAATCCAGCCCGCGCCG
>CAMBXY010000064.1 GCA_945871945.1 Bordetella parapertussis | reverse complement strand
CAGTTGTTGGTTAAAGTGGGTGACAAGGTGACAACCGACAATGTCTTGGGCTATATTGGCAACACTGGATTTTCGACCGGCAAGCATCTGCATTTTGAGATATTGGTGGGCGGTTATCCTGTTAACCCCCAAAAAGTGATACGCACAGCCCAATATGTTCAGCAAATCCAAAACAAACAACCCTAATTTAAGTGCCTCGAGACAACCAGATGCGCCTGTGTCTGTGACTCCTGTACAGTCAACCGCTTCAAGCGAGACGGTTCCGCAAGCTCAACCTCAGAGAAACACCATGATGGACATCATTTCTTCTAATGCCTCTAAGCCCTCTATTTTGAGTGAGGGGTTTTCCTTCCGCGGTGAAATTTCAGCCAAGGGTGCCATCCATGTCGAGGGTTCTCTTAACGGTCAAGTTCAGGTGGATGAACTCACCATTGGCTCGCGCGGTCAGGTCGAAGGTGTGGTGACTTGTTCTAGCTTGCATATCAAGGGTAAATTTTCCGGCACAGCCACTTGCAGCGAGTTGATCGTCACCTCTTCTGCGTCTGTCGATGGCCATGTGGTTTACCAAACGCTTTCTGTGCAAAAAGGTGCCTCCATCAAGGGCGAGTTGCTGCTGGTAAAGTAAAGTCTTTCGCTGTCCCGCTTAAGGCTTGAAATGTCTGATGTTTCTCAAATAGATGGAAGTGTGGTGCGCCTGCGCCGCGAAGCCCAAGGTTGGGCTATCAATGACATTGCTGCCAGAGCCTGTTTATCGGTTAAACAGGTACGCCAAATTGAAGAGGGCGGCCTCAGCTCTTTTTACAGCGAAAACGTGAAATTGACGGCGGCCAAAAAAGTAGCTGCCTTGTTGCAGTTGAGCGAAGCCCAATTATTTGGTCAAGTGCCCCTTTATCCCCCCCAAGCGCAAGAAGAGTCTTTTTCGTTCGAGCCAAAGACCGAGGCTTTTCAAATGGCTGAAGTCGATGCTGCTCCCACGCCCATTGCATCCTCGGGAGTTCATTTGAGTCGCAGTGAGCCATTGCATTTTTTGGCGCAACCGCCCGAAGTTGAGTCGACAACCGAACCGCAGGCTGATGAAACCCCCAAAGTGCAAGACGCCGAAATGGTCTTGGCCTCTGCCTTGCCACTGCCAGAGCAAGCTGCAAAAGACGACATGGCTGAACCCTCTAGCCCTTCGAGCAACTATTTCTTAAAAATCTTGGTCTTGTTTTTGGTCGCTATCGCTGTCGCGGCCTTGCTGCGTCCTAAGACTGTTGAGCCCAACCCAGCGGCGCCCGAAGCGGCTACTGGGCAAAGCATGACCTCTGCTGGTGAGCCATCTTCTGTTGATGTTGCATCGCCTCCCGAGGCGGCCACAAGCTCTCCAATAGGTGCTGTGATCTCTCCGAATGATGTCAAACCTCCTGCACTGGCAGAACCCATGCCAGTCAACACACCCGCAAGCGCGGTGACTGGTGCGAGCAGCGCGCCACCTAGCACCGGCGCCGAGCGTTAAATTTCGGCGCCTAGGGCCAAGGCCGCTTCACGTGAGGCCTGGGTCTCAAGTGCGGGTGCTGGCTGCAAGGGCCAGCCCGACATATGCGAGGCTGATAAATTTTCTAAGGCCTCAATCCACAGTGGGTTGTCGTTGAGACAGGGAATATAGCTGTAGGCCTGCCCGCCTTCTTCAATAAATGCCTCTTTGACTTCCATGGCAATTTCTTCCAGGGTCTCTAAGCAATCGCCAACAAAGCCAGGGCAGACAATATCAATAGATTTCACACCTTGGTGGGCGAGTTCGCGCACCGTCGGCTCGGTATAGGGCTCCAGCCATTTGGCTTTGCCAAAGCGAGACTGAAAACACACTTTATATTGTTCCTTAGACAACCCTAAAGCCTGCGCCAACAAACGAGCGGTTTTGTGGCATTCGCAGTGATACGGGTCGCCCAATTTCAGGGTGCGTGCGGGCACGCCATGAAAACTCATCACCAGCAGTTCTTTGCGGCCATGGTTGGCCCAATGGCGTTGGATGTTGTCTGCCAGTGCAGCGATATAGCCAGGGTGGTCGTGGTAGTTGTTGACAAAGCGAAACTCTGGCACCCGACGGGTGCGCAAGCCCCATGTATAAACCGCGTCAAACACGCTGGCCGTGGTGGTGGCGGAATACTGGGGGTAGGCAGGCACCACCAAAACGCGGTCTACGCCTTCACGCTTTAATTCATCGAGCACCTTTGGCAGGGCGGGAGAGCCGTAACGCATGGCCAAGCGCACTTGCACGCCGCGGGACTTCCAAACCTCATGCAGGGCATCGGCTTGGCGCTGCGACCAAACTTTCAGGGGGGAGCCTTCAGGGGTCCAAATACTGGCGTACTTTTGGGCCGATTTGGCCGGTCTGACCCGCAGGATGATGCCGTGCAAGATGATTAACCACAAAAAACGGGGGATTTCCACCACCCGCGGATCACTTAAAAACTCTGCCAAATAGCGGCGCAAAGCAGGTGCTGTGGGCTCGTCTGGGGTCCCGAGGTTGCAGTAAACGATGGCGGTACGCGAAGGCTGCCCATGGGTGTAAGAGGGCTCTTGGACAAAGCGGGGTTCTATAGACATGGGGGTATTTTCACCTATTGCCACCTAGGTTTTGAGCCTGGGCTTGATTTTTCAATGCATCCACCGCGGCAAAACCACTGCGAACGGCTGCTTCGAGGGTGGCCGGGTAGGGGCCAGCCACATAGTCGCCACAAGCCACCACGCCATCGCAGACCTGCATGGCAGGACGTTCCAGCGCAGGCACACAGGCAAAGGTAGCGCGTTTTTCCACCACCGTGGTAAGCAAGGTGGCGTCAAAAATACCCAGTTGCTCTGGCAGTTGCCGCATCACGTTCGCGCTGATGGCGTCGCGCTCGCCAAGGCTTGCGCTGACCACCAAAGCCACCACGCCTTTAAACTGCGGGTCGGCGCTGAGGCGACCTTTGTCAAAAGCAAATTGTGCGGGCGCGTGGGCGCTGCTGGTCAAGGCCAGCATGGCTTGAGGCCAGTCCAGGGCTTGCTGGGTTCGCACATAGACGGTGCTGATGGCGGTGTGTGCCAAGCCAGCAGCCTTGGCCGACCATTCGGGGGCCAGTGTTTGGGTCAGAAGCGCAGCCTCCCAAGGCGGGCAAGCCAGCACCACGGGCGCGTTTTGCCAAGGCTCAAGGGTTTGCACACGCTGGTGGGTTTGCACCACCGCCCCTTGCTGGCTCAACCAAGCCAGGGCTGCGTCCGGCATCAGCCGACCCAAATCCACGCGAGGCAGCAACAAATCGCTGCCGCCCTGGCCCGACCACAAAGCGTCTTTCAGCACTGTCAGAAAAACCTGCGCACTTGCCAAGTGAGACGGCAGGTTCAAGGCTGACACACACAAAGGCTCTATCAGCGAGTTCATTACCTTGGAGGGGATGTTTTGGCACAACTGGGCCACGTTCAGGTGCGCTTCACAGCGAAAGCCTTGGCGTTGCCATTGGGCCGCGACGCGTAACAGAGTGAATTTGTCGCCCCAAGTCCAGCCCTTGGCCCTGCCTACGCCAATCAACAGGTTGAGCGGCGCGGGCAGGCGCGGCAAAGCCAAGCCCTCACCAGCGATGGTTTGCAATTGCAAAGGCATGCGACACAGAGCCGTTTTTTTATTTATGCCGAGGGTTTGCAGCAAGTTCAAGGTGTCGCGGTATGCGCCAATCAAAATGTGTTGGCCGTTGTCTAAGGCCAAACCATCGTGCATGACCCTCCTTGCGCGGCCACCCAATTGCGGCGCAGCTTCTAGCAAGCGCACCGAGTAGCCTTGCTCTGTGGCGCGAACCGCAGCGGCCAAGCCCGCCCAGCCGCCACCGATGATGGTTAAGGGGCTCAAAAACGCCCCAAGGCCTGCATTTTCCAAGCCAGCCAAAATTTGCGCAAAGGGGTGAGGGCCACTCGCTGGCGCAACACGGGAAAGCCGGCTGAAGCGATTTCAGTCAGCAAGGTGCGGTAAATGCTGGCCATCATCAGGCCTGGCTTTTGGTGGCGTAAATCGACACCAGGTAGTTTTTCCAGCGCTTCTTTGTAGGTGCGTTGCGCACGCTCGAACTGAAAAGTCATCAAGGCCTGAAAAGCGGGGGTGTCGCGGCGCTCAAGGATGTCTTGAGCGGTGACTTGAAACTGCTGCAATTCACTCATGGGAAGGTAAATGCGTCCTCGCAGCGCGTCTTCGCCCACATCGCGGATGATGTTGGTGAGTTGAAAAGCCAAGCCCAGTTGATGGGCGTAAGCGGTGGTCTCAGCTTGGGTTTGCCCAAAAATACGCGCGGCCACTTCCCCCACCACGCCGGCGACCAAGTGGCAGTAGGTTTGTAAACCGGCATAGTCGAGGTAACGGGTTTGGTTCAAATCCATTTGGCAACCGGCAATCACAGCATGCAAGTGCTGGGAAGTGATGCCAAACTCGGCACTTAAAGGCATCAATGCCTTCATCACCGGATGCTGGGCGTGGCCAGCAAAACTGTTTTGCACCTCGGTTTGCCACCACTGCAGTTTTTGGGCGGCAACGCTTGTGTCTTGCACCTCGTCCACCACATCATCCACCTCTCGGCAAAATGCATAAAAAGCGGTGATGGCTGCACGCCTAGGCGGGGGCAAAAACAAAAAAGCGTAATAGAAACTGCTGCCAGAGGCGGCGGCTTTTTGTTGTACATAGTCTTGCGGCGTCATGCCCGTGATTGTGGCATTGACATAGTATCGGGTGTGTCAGCGGGGTTTGCGCATAGAGCAAGCACGCCAAGCCATTAATGCAAAGTCTGGGCCTGCAAGTACAGGTCGGGTGCGATGAGGGTCTACCCGTTCGAGCTTGTCCAATATTCGCAAGCCCCCTTGCACCACCAAACGCAGCTCCCAGCCCCCGCGACCCGCCACCTTGTGCACCAAGGGGCTGCCTTGTTGCATCAAAGCGCGGGCATAAGCGATTTCATCGGCAAGCACGGCGCCGCTGGGCAGGTAATGACGCCTGCGTGGAATATCTTCGCTTAAGTCTTGCCAAAAATTAATCAGTTGCAAAGCCGAACAAATCGCGTCGCTTTGGGACAGTGACAGCTTATCGTTGACCCCATACAAATGCAAAAGCAGACGCCCCACGGGGTTGGCCGAGCGTCGGCAGTAGTCGAGTAACTCTTCGCGGGAGGCGTAGCGACGCTGGTCTCGGGTATAGCTGACATCTTGTACAAAGGCGGCTAGCAGGTCTGACAGGGCTGGCACAGGCAAGGCATGGGCTTTGATTTGCCTTGCCAAAGCTTGAAAAACCTGCGGCCATTGTTGGCTGACATGCGCGTTAGACGCGGCACATGCCAGTAAATCTTCTTTAAAAGCCTGCAGTTGGCGCAAGCGACTGTCGGCATCCGCGTCCCCCTCGTCGGCGATATCGTCTGCGGTACGGGCAAAATGATAAATCGCCACCACCGCAGGGCGCAGACGTGGCGGGCACAACCACGAGGCGACGGGGAAGTTTTCGTAATGGTCTATGGCTGGCATGGGCTCTTGATTGTCGCTTGACAAACCTGGGTTTCAGAATTAGATTACTAACCGGTCAGTCAGTAATATTCACCTCAGAAAGCTTTTTCATGCGCGGTTGTTTCAAATTTTTCCTGCTCTTGGGTGCAATAGCAGGCTTGTCAGCTTGCTCGCCCCCGCCAGCCAAACAAGAGCCGGTGCGCTCGGTTAAGGTCATTCAGGTGGGTGAAACAGCCCTGGGCACCACCACCGAGTACGCTGGAGAGGTGAAAGCGCGGGTTGAGTCACGTTTGGGTTTCAGGGTCGGGGGCAAGTTGGTGGCCCGGCATGTGGAGTTGGGACAGCGTGTCAAAGCGGGGCAATTGTTGGCTGAAATTGATGCCCAAGATTACCGCTTAACCGTAGACGCGGCCCGTGCGCAAGTCAATGCGTCCAGCACCAACCGCGATTTGGCTGCCGCTGACTTCAAGCGCTACAAAGAATTGCGGGACAAAGAGTTCATCAGCAGCGCTGAACTTGAGCGTCGCGAAACAGCCCTCAAAGCCGCCCAAGCCCAGGTGGAGCAAGCCCAAGCACAGTTATCTGCGCAAGCCAATCAAGTGACTTACAGCAAACTGGTTGCCGACAAATCAGGCGTCATCACCTCTATAGATGCTGAGGCCGGACAGGTGGTCAGCGCGGGTATGCCCGTGGTGCGCTTGGCCCAAGACGGCCCCCGAGACGTGCTTTTTGCCGTGCCCGAAGACAAGGTAGTGGGTTTGCAAAAAGGTCAAAAGGTGCAAGTGAAATTTTGGGGCAACCAAGATATTTATGAGGCCTCGGTTTACGAAATCGCTGCCAGCGCCGACCCAGTGACCCGCACCTTTGGCGTGCGGGTAGCTTTGGGTGGCCAAGTCAGTGCCCCCTTGGGCAGCACGGTGTCTGTGATGGTGGGTCAGGGCCAAATTGTCGCGCCTTCCAAAATCAAACTTCCCACCAGTGCCTTGCGCCAAGAGGGCGGCAAAACCATGGTCTGGGTGCTGGACATGGCCACCATGACGGTGCGTTCCCAAGAAATCCAAGTGACCACCGCCGACGGCAATGAAGCCGTGGTCAACAGTGGCTTGCAAGCAGGACAGCAAGTGGTGGTGGCTGGCGTGCATGTGTTGTCGCCAGGCCAAAAAGTCACGCTGTTTCAGCCCACGGGTACAAAGCCATGAGCGGGGTGGATGAACCCAGCAAAGGTTTTAACCTTTCGCTTTGGGCGCTCAAGCATCCAGCGCTCACCCGCTATTTGATGGTGGTGCTGATGGTCTTGGGTGTCACCGCTTATTTTCAGCTTGGTCAAGACGAAGACCCGCCGTTCACCTTTCGCGCCATGGTCATCCGTACCTATTGGCCGGGTGCGACAGCGCAACAAGTAGCTGAACAAGTCACCGATAAATTAGAGCGCACCCTGCAAGAGGCGCCGTTTGCCGACAAGATTCGCAGCTACTCCAAGCCAGGTGAGTCGCAAATTATTTTTCAAATCAAAGACTCTTCCAAGGCTTCTGAAGTTGCCAATGTTTGGTACACGGTGCGCAAAAAGGTGGGCGATATGCGCCAAACTTTGCCGCCAGGGGTGCTTGGCCCTTTCTTCAATGATGATTTTGGCGATGTGTACGGCGTGATTTATGCGGTTGAGGCCGAGGGCTTTTCGATGGCTGAAATCAAAGACATCGCCGACGACGTGCGCCAGCAATTGCTGCGCGTGACCGATGTCTACAAAGTGGAATTGTTCGGTACCCAAGACGAAAAAATCTATATTGAAATACCCCAAAAGCGCTTAGCCCAGTTGGGCTTGGATTTGAACGCCGTGCTGGCGCAATTGGGTCAGCAAAACGCTGTGGAAAGCGCTGGTGTGATGCAAGCCCCCTTGGATGCCGTGCAAATCCGTGTGCAAGGGCAGTTCCAAGCCCTTGAGCAGTTGCAAGCCATGCCTATTCGAGGAGCATCGGGTCAACAAATTAAATTGGGCGATATCGCGTCCATTACGCGTGCTTATGTGGACCCCGCTTCTGTCAAGGTGCGGTTTCAAGGCAAGCAAGTGGTTGCCATGGGTGTCTCCATGACCAAGGGCGGCGACATCATCGCCTTGGGCAAAGCCTTAGACCAAGTCAGAGAAAAAATCCAAACCAACTTACCCTATGGCGTGAGCTTGCGGCAGTTGCAAGACCAGCCCAAGGCGGTCAGCCGGTCCATCAGCGAATTCATCAACGTGTTGATAGAAGCGGTGGTGATTGTGTTGGTGGTCAGTTTTGTTGCTTTGGGATTGCAAAAAGGGGGGCGCTTTGGCTGGCACATCGATATGCGCCCAGGTTTGGTGGTGGGCATCACCATTCCCTTGGTCTTGGCCATGACCTTTTTGGCCATGTATTACTTGGGCATTGGTCTGCACAAAATCTCACTGGGCTCGCTCATCATTGCTTTGGGCTTGCTGGTGGACGACGCCATCATTGCGGTGGAGATGATGGTGCGCAAAATGGAAGAGGGTTTTGACAAGGTTCGCGCCGCCACCTTCGCCTA
>CAMBXY010000063.1 GCA_945871945.1 Bordetella parapertussis | reverse complement strand
AAGGTGGAGGTGTTGGAGGCCAAGATAGCGCCAGGTTTCATCACCTCGTCGAGCTTTTTAAATACAGTCTCTTTGACGCCCATGTCCTCGAACACGGCTTCAATCACCAAATCGGCGTCTTTCAAATCTTCGTAGTTCAAGGTGGTGCTGAGCAGGGCCAAGCGCTCGGCCATCTTGTCTTCTTTCAATTTACCTTTTTTCACTTGGGCTTGGTAGTTTTGCTCAATGATGCCAATCCCTTTGTCTAAGGCTTCTTGCTTCATCTCCAAAATTTTCACAGGAATGCCGGCATTGAGAAAGTTCATGCTGATGCCCCCGCCCATGGTGCCCGCACCAATGACCGCCACCGATTTGATATCGCGCACCGGTGTGTCGGCGGGAACATCCGCAATTTTGGTGGTGGCACGTTGCGCCACAAACAAATGCCGCAAAGCGCGGCACTCGGGGGTCCACATCAGGTTGGTGAAGATTTCACGCTCGGCTTCCATGCCTTGGTCGAACTTCATCTTGGTGGCGTTTTGCACTGCTTCAATGCATTTCAGGGGCGCGGGGTATTTGCCCTTGGTCATGCCGTTGACCATATTGGTGCTGAATTTGAAAAAAGCATCCGCATTGGGGTGTTTGCATGGCAGGTCGCGCACCCGTGGCAGCGGCGATGTGCCGACCACACTTTGGGCAAAGGCAATGGCCTCTTCCATCAAACTCGCTGCACTGCTAGCCATTTGGTCAAACAATTTTTGCCCTGGCAGCATGGCAATCATTTCGCTCTTGATGGGCTCGCCGCTCACAATCATGTTCAGCGCCGGTTCCACACCCAAGACCCGCGGCAAGCGTTGCGTACCGCCCGCACCTGGGATCAAGCCCAATTTGACTTCGGGCAAAGCCACATCGCAGCCTGGGGCGGCCACGCGGTAATGGCAGCCCAAGGCCAACTCCAAACCGCCGCCCATCACCACCGTGTGAAGGGCCGCCACCACCGGTTTGCTGGCGTTATCCAGCGCATTGATGAGGTTGACCAAATGCGGTTCTTGAATCGCTTTGGGTGAGCCAAATTCTTTGATGTCTGCGCCGCCAGAGAAGGCTTTGCCCGCACCGGTGACCACCACCGCTTTGACCGCGTCGTCAGCCAAGGCCTTCTCAAGGCCTTGCATAAACGCTTGGCGGGTGGCCAGGCCCAAGCCATTGACGGGCGGGTTGTTCAAGGTAATCACGGCAACATCGCCATGAACTGCGTAGTCAGCACTCATAGAAATTCCTTGTCAGAAACAGAAAGGGAGGGTAAAAAAGAACGATCGTACTATTTTATACCTCTAACCATTCCTTGCGTGTGACAGCGTCGGCTCGCAAGGCGTCTGGGGTTCCGTCAAACACCATGCTGCCATGACCCATGACCAAAGCGCGGTCGGAGATTTGCATAGCGATGGTAAGTTTTTGTTCAATCAGCAGCACAGACACGCCACGGTTGCGCAGTTCGCGCAAAAACTGTCCCACCAACTCGACAATTTTGGGCGCCAAGCCCTCGGTAGGCTCATCAATGATGATGAGTTCGGGGTCGCCCATGAGGCTGCGGCACAGGGTCAGCATTTGCTGCTCGCCCCCTGACAGCACGCCCGCCTCGGTATGCTGGCGCTCGCGCAAGCGCGGAAACAAGTTGTACATGTCTTCAAAATCCCAGCGGCCGGTGGGCTTGTCACCCTTTAAGCCCAGCAACAGGTTTTGATGCACCGTGAGTTTGGAAAAGATGTCGCGGTTTTCCGGCACATAACCCAGCCCCAAATGGGCAATTTCAAACGGTTTGCGACCCACGATTTCTTGACCGCGCCACAAGATGCTGCCTTGGGCATCCACCAAGCCCATGATGGCCTTGGCTGTGGTTGAGCGACCCGAACCGTTGCGCCCCAAGAGCGCCACGATCTCGCCCTTGCCCACAGAAAAACTGACGCCATGCAACACATGGCTTTTGCCGTAAAAGGCCTGAAGTTGATCGACTTGCAGCATTCAGTGGTCCTCTTGCAAACTGCCCAGATAGGCCTCTTGCACACGCGGGTTGGCACGAACTTTGTCGGGCGTATCAAAAGCGATGATTTCGCCATACACCAGCACCGCAATTTTGTCGGCCAAACCAAACACCACGCCCATGTCGTGCTCTACCGCCAGCAAGGTTTTACCAAGCGTCACCTCTTTGATAAGCCCAATAAAGCGCTCGGTCTCGCTGTTGTTCATGCCGGCCGTGGGTTCATCGAGCAACACCACCTCGGCGCCTCCTGCCATGGTGATGCCAATTTCCAGGCAGCGTTGCTCGGCATAGGTGAGGTTCATCGCCAGGGTGTCGCGCTTGGCACTCAAGCGGATACGCTGCATCCAGTTGTCTGCCAATTCATTGGCGTCTTTCAAATTACCCAAGAACGACCAAAAACTATAGCGGTGGCCCAAGCTCCACAGCACCGCGCAGCGCAGGTTTTCAAAGACGCTGAGTTTGGGAAAGATGTTGGTGATTTGAAAGCTGCGTGATAACCCCATGCGATTGATTTCAAACGGTTTGAGGCCGTCGATGCGCTGGCCGTTGAGGCTGATGCTGCCCGCGCTGGGCGCAAAGCGCCCGCTGATGAGGTTAAACAGTGTGGATTTGCCCGCACCATTGGGCCCGATGATGGCCACCCGCTCGCCCGCATTCACTTGCAAATCAACACCTCGGATGATTTCGGTTTTGCCAAATTGCTTGGTCAAGCCCTTGAGTTCCAGAGAATAAGCGCTCATACGGCCTGCCTTGGCTGCTGGGCTGCAGCGATATCGGTTTGGATCTCACCCCACAGGCGCACAAACTGTTTGCGCACTGTTTCAAAAACCGCCAAGCCCACCACAAACAGCCCCAGCGAAACACCCCAAGTGCTTGGGTTTTGGGTATTGAGCACCCAGCCCGCAAAAGGCAGGTTGGGGCCATTGGCGGCATCGAGTTGCAAGTGGTAAATCATCTCCACCAAGGCGCCCGCACCGGCGAGCATCAAGGCCAGGCCCAGGCCTAAGCCCGCATAGGACGGCAACAAGCGAGACAAGGCACCGGCTTTGGCCACCCGCAGGTTCATCATCACCAAGCCAGCCAAACCGCCTGGGGCGTAGACCACCATGAACAAAAACACCAAGCCCAAATAGAGCAGCCAAGCTTTGGTGATTTCAGACAGCAGCACAAAGGCCAAAACCATCAATATGCCGCCCAAAATGGGGCCAAAGAAAACCGTGGCCCCCCCCAAAAATGTGAACAACAAATAAGAGCCCGAGCGGGCGGGCCCCACCACCTCGGCGGTGACAATCTCGAAATTGATAGCCCCCAAGCCACCGGCAATACCCGCAAAAAAACCGGCGATGATGAAAGCGCGGTAGCGCACTTGCTGGGTGTTGTAACCCACAAATTCCACCCGCTCGGGATTGTCACGCACCGCATTCAATATGCGACCCAGGGGCGTTTGGGTCAAGGCATACAACAAGGCAACGGACACAAAAGTGTAAAAAGCAATCAGGTAATACACCTCGCGCTGGGGTCCAAAGGTGATGCCCATGAAAGCTTGACCGACCACCCGGTTGGCCGAGACGCCAGCCTCTCCACCGAAAAACTCGGAGAACATCAGCGACATGGCAAACACCAGTTCGGCCATACCCAAGGTGATCATGGAGAAGGTGGTGCCCGACTTTTTGGTGGTGACATAACCCAACAAAATGGCAAATCCCATGCCGGCCAAGCCCCCCACCAAGGGCAACATCACCACGGGGATATGCAGACTGCCCGCGCCTATGGCGTTGAGCGCATGGATGGCGAAGTAACTGCCCATGCCACTGTAAACCGCATGTCCAAAACTGAGCATGCCGCCCTGCCCCAACAACAAGTTGTAAGACAGGCAGGCAATGATGGCAATGCCCATTTGCGACAGCATGGTTTGCGACAAATTGCTGGTGAACAGCCAAGGCGCGACCAACAACAGCAGTGCAAAACCCAGCCAAACACCATAACGCGACAAAAGGTTTGACATACTCAAGTGTCCCGTTTGCCAAGTAAGCCGCGCGGGCGAAAAATCAAAATCAGCACCAGCAACAGGTAAGGCAGTATGGGTGCGACCTGCGAGACGGTGAGTTTGATCACACTGTTGTTTTGCACATCGGCTGAGAGCACAACGCCTAGGTCTTTGAGCAACTGCAACAGCGAGTAATCAATCGCGACAGCAAATGTTTGCACCACACCGATCACCAAGGAGGCCAAAAAAGCACCGCTGAGCGAACCCATGCCGCCCACCACCACCACCACAAAAATCACCGAACCCACCGTGGCGGCCATGGCCGGCTCGGTAATGAAAGTCATGCCACCAATGACGCCGGCCAAACCCGCCAAACCCGTGCCCATGGCAAACACCAGCATGAACACACGCGGCACATTGTGCCCCAAGGTTTCTACTGTTTCGGGGTGGGTCAAGGCCGCTTGGATGATGAGACCCGCGCGGGTGCGGGTCAGCACCCACCACAGGCTGATGACCATGGCCACCGCGGTGGCCATGATGAAAGCACGGGTGGCAGGAAAGGGCGAACAAACAATGCGAACCGCTGTGTCCGTGGCTTGGCAAACCTCACCGCCCGCACCAAACACCAAGGACAAACCCAGTTGGCCATGGTTGATGAGGGTGAACACCGGCCCTTGCAAAAAGGCAGGGGGGCTGAACTCCACCGCCACCCGCCCCCACAAAAGTTGCACCAATTCCAGCACGATGTAAGACAAACCGAAAGTGACCAGCAATTCAGACACATGGCCCATCTTGTGGACTTTGCGCAGTACCTTGCTCTCGAAGAAAGCACCGGCCGCGCCAGCCAAGAGGGGCGCCAGCAACAAGGCGGGCCAAAAACCCAAACGGCTCTCTAAGGTATAGCCGAAATAAGCGCCCAACATATAAAAGCTGGCGTGGGCAAAATTGAGTACCCCCATCATGCTGAAGATCAAGGTCAGTCCCGAACTGAGCATGAACAGCAGCAGTCCGTAGCTCAAACCGTTGAGCGAGGAAATCAGGAAAAATTCCATATCAGCAGATGGCCAGACTTGAAAGCAAGAATACTCTTGCTTTAGCTAAGCGCCCTGTACCCATAAAGTAATCAGGAGGGCATCTTCATTTGGCAACTGGTCGGTGTGCTCGAGACATAAGGCTCAAAGGTTTTGACCGGCGCCAAGGTCATGCCCGTATTTTCAGCGCTGTAGGGGAATTTTTTATCCACTTTTTGCCACACGGTCATGTAAAGGGTTTGCTGCATTTGGTGGTCGAGTTTGCGCATTTCCATGTCGCCGTTATAGCCCTTGAATTTATGCCCATGCATCGCTGCGGCAACTTTAACAGGATCGGTAGAGCCCGCTTTGGCCATGGCTTGGGTGAGTAAATCGAAAACACCCATAAAGGCACCAGTGTACAAATCGTCGTTGTACTTGGCTTTGAAGCCTGCCATGTGCTGGCTCATGCGTCCGCCCATGTTGTAGTGGGCATAGCCAATTTGGTAAACGCGGCCAGCGCCGCCTTGGCCCAATGCGGTGGGCGTGCCGGTCACACCGGTGTAATAGGTGAAGAAGCGGCCGTTGTAGCCGCCCTCGTTGGCAGCTTTGACCAGCAAGGCCAGGTCTGAACCCCAGTTGCCGGTGATGACAGTATCTGCACCGGAGGCTTTGATTTTGGCAATATAGGGGGCGAAGTCACGCACCTGCGCCAAGGGATGCAGGTCTTCGCCCACAATTTCAATATCGGGACGCTTGCGGGCAAGGTTTTCTTTGGCGTACTTCACCACTTGCTGACCATGCGAATAGTTTTGGTTGAGCAAATAGATTTTTTTAACTTCCTTCATGTCCTTGATATAGGTGGTCATGGCTTCCATCTTCATGGAAGTGTCGGCGTCAAAGCGAAAATGCCAGTAACTGCATTTGCTGTTGGTGAAGTCGGGGTCCACCGCAGCGTAGTTGAGGAAAATAATTTCTTTGCCGGGGTTGCGTTCGTTGTGTTTGTTCACTGCATCGAGCAAAGCACCAGCAACCGAGGAACCATTGCCTTGGGTGATGTAGCGCACGCCCTGGTCCAAAGCGGACTTGAGTTGGTTCAAACTTTCGGCAGGGCTGAGTTTGTTGTCCAAGCCAATGATTTCAAACTTCACCCCAGCAGGGTTGCTTTTGTTGGTTTCTTCTGCAAGGTATTGCAGGGTTTTGAGTTGATTGGAGCCCACAGGCGCCATCAGACCTGACAAGGGGTCAATCCAAGCAATCTTCACAACCTCACCTTTTTGCGCCCAAGCACTGAGAGACAAAAAGCTGAACAGTGTCAGCGCCAGCCAAGATTTACGCGATGCCATATTTATCTCCTGATTGATGTTAACCATAGCCTAATGGTAAAGGGGGGTTTACTCTGCTAGGGAATGTCCTAGGCAGGTAATTTATAGGTGCTTAACATTTCACGCAATTTTGTTTTAAGCATTTTTCCTGTCGCCCCTATGGGAATGGCCTCGACAAAGACAGCATCATCGGGGATTTGCCATTTCGCAATTTTTCCCTCGTAAAAACTCAACACTTGCTCACGTTCGAGCTTGGCGCCAGGTTTGACCACCACCACCACGATGGGCCGCTCATCCCATTTGGGATGCGGCATGCCAATACAAGCCGCCATCAATACCTCGGGATGCGCCATGGCGATGTTCTCGACATCAATGGAACTGATCCATTCGCCGCCGGATTTGATGACGTCTTTGCTGCGGTCGGTGATTTGCATATAGCCGTCGGCGTCGACGGTTGCGACATCGCCGGTAGGAAACCATCCGTCGATCAAAGGTGAAGCGCCTTCTTGTTTGAAATACTCTTTAATGACCCACGGCCCTTTGACCAACAAATCGCCATAGGCTTTGCCGTCATGGGCTTGTTCTTTGCCGTTGTCATCCACAATTTTGAAATCCAGACCAAAGATCGCACGGCCTTGTTTCATGCGGATTTTCATTTTGTCTGCTTCAGGCAAAGCCAGGTGCTTGTTTTTCAGCGTAGACAAAGTGCCCAGCGGGCTGAGTTCGGTCATGCCCCAAGCGTGCAGCACTTCAACGCCGTATTGGTCGTTGAAGGCATGAATCATGGCGGGCGGGCAAGCCGAGCCACCAATGACGGTTCGCTTCAAATGGTTAAAGCGCAGATCGTGGGTTTTCAAATGGGCTAACAGCATTTGCCAGACGGTAGGCACGCCTGCAGCCAAAGTGACCTTCTCAGTCTCTAAGAGCTCGTAAATCGATTTGCCGTCCAGCGCCGCACCAGGAAAAACCAACTTCGCCCCCACCATGGCCGCGCTGTAAGGGATGCCCCAAGCGCTGACGTGGAACATGGGCACCACCGGCAAGATAGCGTCGCGTGCCGACAAGCACATCACATCCGGCAAGGCACAGGCATAAGCGTGCAAGACGGTGGAGCGGTGGCTGTACAAAGCCGCCTTGGGGTTGCCGGTCGTGCCACTGGTGTAGCACATGCATGAAGCCGAATTTTCATCCAGTGTCGGCCAAGCGTAGGCTGTGGATTGCTGGCTCATCCAAGCCTCGTAACTGAGCAAGCCGGGTATGCCGGTATCGGCAGGCAGTTGGTCTGCATCGCACAGCGCAACCCAATGCTTCACGGTTGTGCAGCGCTCATGGATTTGCTTGGCAATCGGCAAGAAGCTCATGTCAAAGCACATCACCTCGTCTTCGGCGTGGTTGGCAATCCAGACGATTTGGTCGGGGTGCAGGCGTGGGTTCAGGGTGTGAATCACACGGCCACTGCTGCTCACCCCAAAATACAACTCCAAATGCCTGTAGCCATTCCATGCCAAGGTGGCCACCCGTGCGCCTTGGCCCACCTTCCATTGATCCAAGGCATTGGCCACCTGACGCGAGCGGTGGGCAATGGTGGCCCATGTGCTGCGGTGAATATCGCCCTCCACACGGCGTGACACAATTTCCACGTCCCCATGTTGCTTTTCTGCGAAATCGATCAAAGATGACACAGATAAAGCTTGGTTTTGCATGAGTCCGAGCATGGACAGTCTCCTAGGGTCATCGCCCTGTGGTGGTTATGGTTGGGGGGTATTGTGCACAATCCCTCCATGCCATCTTTAGCCGACCCATTGCCACAGCTCGCATGGCGCAACCGTTTTGCCGCTTTAGGCCCGTCTTTTCACACCTCGGTGAGCGCCACCCCTTTGCGTGATGTGCACTGGGTGGGCCGCAATGAAAGTTTGGCCAAGGGTTTGGGCTTGCCAGACCACTGGTGGCAAGAGCCTGCTGTTTT
>CAMBXY010000062.1 GCA_945871945.1 Bordetella parapertussis | reverse complement strand
CGTTTTGCGGTGTTGACCGACATTTTGGGTGACGAGGATCATTTGGGCGACATGGATTTCAAAGTCGCTGGCACCACCAACGGCATCACTGCTTTGCAAATGGACATCAAAATCCAAGGTATCACGCAAGAGATCATGCAAGTCGCTTTGGCGCAAGCCAAAGAAGCCCGCATGCATATTTTGGGCAAAATGCAAGAAGCCATGGGTGAGGCCAAAACCGAGGTCAGTAACTTTGCGCCCAAGCTCTACACCATGAAGATCAACCCTGAAAAAATTCGGGACGTGATCGGCAAAGGCGGCGCGGTGATTCGTGCGTTGACCGAAGAAACAGGTTGCCAAATCAATATCGAAGAAGACGGCACCATCACCATTGCCGCTACCGATGGCGCCAAAGCGGATGAAGCCAAGCGCCGCATTCAGGAAATCACGGCTGAAGTCGAGATTGGCAAGATTTATGAAGGCCCTATCACCAAGATCTTGGACTTTGGCGCGCTGGTCAATTTGCTTCCAGGCAAAGATGGCTTGTTGCACATCAGCCAAATCAGCCACGAGCGCATTGCCAAGGTCACCGATGTCTTGGCTGAAGGTCAAGTCGTGCGTGTCAAAGTCTTGGAAACCGACGAAAAAGGTCGTGTCAAGTTGTCAATGAAAGCCTTGCTCGACCGCTCCGAGGCACCCGCCCAGTCACACCACGAAGACGAGCAAACGCCTCCCCACCAAGAGTAAAGGTATTGTCATGCGATCTCAACTGATTGTTGGTAACTGGAAGATGAATGGCAGCTTGGCTGCTAATCAAGACTTGTTGCTGGCTATCAGCAAAGATGTGGGGCAGCCTGCATGCAAAGTGGCGGTGTGTGTGCCAGCTTTGTATCTGTCGCAGGTACAAAACTTGTGCAGCCATTCTGCTGTTCTTTGGGGCGCGCAAGATGTGTCTGCCTTTGACAGTGGCGCTTTCACTGGTGAAGTTTCTGCCAGCATGTTGCGTGACTTTGAGGTTCGCTATGTGTTGTGCGGTCATTCCGAACGTCGCCAATACCACGGTGAAACCGATGAGATCGTTGCACTGAAAGCGCAACGTGCTTTGGCGGTTGGCATCACGCCGATTGTTTGTTTGGGTGAAACACTTGCACAGCGTGAGGCTGGTGAAACAGCCGAAGTGGTTAAGCGTCAATTGGCAGCCGTGATTCATGCCAATGGTCACTGCATCAGTGAAATTGTGGTGGCGTATGAACCTGTTTGGGCCATCGGCACAGGTAAAACAGCCAGTCCCGAGCAAGCCCAAGAGGTTCATGCCATGCTGAGGCACCAACTGGCTGCAGCTTCAAAGCATGCCGAGGGCATGGCTATTTTGTATGGCGGAAGCATGAATGCTTCCAATGCCAAGAGCTTGTTATCTCAACCAGACATTGATGGTGGCTTGGTGGGTGGCGCCTCACTCAAGGCGGCCGATTTTTTATCTATTGTGGCTGCAGCATCGCAGTGACTGATTTGGAGTTTTCATGAGCACACTTCTTAATTTATTGATGATTGTTCAAATTCTTTCTGCGCTTGGCATGATTGGGTTGATTTTGATCCAGCATGGCAAGGGTGCCGATATGGGTGCTGCGTTTGGAAGCGGTACGTCGGGGAGTTTGTTTGGTGCCAGCGGGGGCGCTAACTTTCTCTCGCGCACCACAGCCGTTTTAGCTGCTGTCTTTTTTGTGTGTACCTTGGCGCAAGCGTATTTTGGTAATTTACGGGCAGCACCTTCGTCTGAGGGCAGCGTTCTAGAGCGTTCTCAGCCCGCAGTGCCACCCACAGCAGCCGACCTTGTGCCTGGCGTCAACCCAACTGCTGTGCCTGCCAGCCCCGCCGCCACCCCTGCACCCGCTGTGCCGAGTTCACCTGCATCGCAAATCCCCGGCAAATAGATTTTTCTGCCTCTGGCATCATCCCTCCATAGGGGGAAAGAGCATATTTCGAGTTAAAATGGTCGGTTTTTCATGCCGTCGTGGTGAAATTGGTAGACACGCTATCTTGAGGGGGTAGTGGCGAAAGCTGTGCGAGTTCGAGTCTCGCCGACGGCACCATGTCCAGTGAATTGTCATGCTGGCGTCAGACATACCCGTCTGGCCAACATCCCAATCTGCAAACCAGAGATTGAAATGAGTCTAGAGCAGTATCTCCCCGTTATGTTGTTTATCCTCGTTGGCCTGTTGGTCGGCGTTGTTCCCCAACTTATTGGGTTTTTGCTGGGGCCGCAACGGCCCGACCCAGCCAAAAACTCTCCCTATGAGTGTGGCTTTGAGGCTTTTGACGAGGCCCGAAGCAAATTTGATGTCCGCTATTACCTGGTAGCTATTTTGTTTATCCTTTTTGATTTGGAAATTGCTTTCCTTTTCCCCTGGGCTGCCGCCCTTAAAGAAATTGGAACCACAGGGTTTATGGCCATGATGATTTTTCTTGGTATTCTTGTCGTAGGTTTTATTTACGAATGGAAAAAAGGGGCCCTTGACTGGGAGTAATTTATGTCACTTGACGGGGTTTTCAAAGAAGGCTTTATCACCACCTCGTATGACTCGGTGGTGAATTGGGCAAAGACTGGTTCTCTTTGGCCTATGACTTTTGGCTTGGCCTGCTGCGCTGTAGAAATGATACACGCGGGTGCGGCCAGGTACGATATGGACAGGTTTGGCATGTTGTTCAGGCCCAGCCCCCGTCAATCTGATTTGATGATAGTCGCGGGCACTTTGTGCAACAAAATGGCCCCTGCTTTACGCAAGGTCTACGACCAAATGAGTGAACCGCGATGGGTCTTATCCATGGGTTCTTGTGCCAATGGCGGAGGTTACTACCACTACAGCTACTCGGTTGTCCGAGGTTGTGATCGCATTGTTCCGGTAGATGTGTATGTGCCTGGTTGCCCCCCCACGGCTGAAGCTCTGCTTTATGGCATCTTGCAACTGCAAAACAAGATTCGCCGTGAAAACACCATCGCTCGCGGATAACCCTTAATGGCTTCAACAGTTTCTCTTCTTCAGCTTGAAGACACTTTAAGAAAAGTGTTTGTCAACTTGTCCCCAGAGTTGAAAATCACCTTGGGTGAAATCACCATGACTGTGCAAGCCAGTGACTATTTAACTGTTGCTCAAACCCTGCGCGACCATCCTGAATTGGCTTTTGAGCAGTTGCTAGATTTGTGTGGCGTTGATTATTCTGATTACAAAAATAACGCACCCTCAGCATTCAGCGATTTACCTCGCTATGCGGTGACCAGTCATTTGCTGTCGCTTGCCCACAATTGGCGACTTCGCTTAAGGGTATTTTTGTTGGATGACGATATGCCCCTATTGCCCTCCATCAATGACATATGGAACAGCGCCAATTGGTATGAACGCGAAGCCTTCGATTTGTTTGGCATTTTGTTTGAAGGTCATTCAGATCTGCGCCGCATCTTGACCGATTATGGTTTTATTGGCCACCCCTTCCGTAAAGACTTTCCTACCTCGGGCCATGTAGAAATGCGTTACGACGAAGAGCAAAAACGGGTGATTTACCAACCCGTCACCATTGAGCCGCGTGAAATTACGCCTCGCATTGTTCGAGAAGACAACTACGGCGGTTTGCACTGAGCGCATATGGCAGACATTAAAAATTACACTTTGAATTTAGGGCCTCAGCATCCTGCCGCGCATGGTGTGTTGCGCTTGGTGCTCGAACTCGATGGTGAGGTGGTGCAACGCGCTGACCCTCACATAGGTTTGCTACACCGCGCAACTGAAAAATTGGCGGAAAGCAAAACTTATATTCAAGCTTTGCCTTATATGGACAGGCTCGACTATGTCTCGATGATGTGCAATGAGCACGCCTATTGTTTAGCGATTGAAAAGCTCATGGGTTTGGATGTGCCGGTGCGCGCTCAATACATTCGCGTCATGTTCTCGGAAATAACCCGAATGCTCAACCATTTGATGTGGTTGGGGACGCATGGCTTCGATTGCGGCGCCATGAATATTCTGATTTATTGTTTCCGCGAAAGAGAAGATTTGTTTGATATGTACGAGGCCGTGTCCGGTGCGCGCATGCATGCGGCTTATTTCCGTCCGGGCGGTGTCTACAGAGACTTGCCCGACACCATGCCTCAGTACATGGTGAGTAAGTTCAAGAATGCCAAGGCCATTTCGCAGTTGAATGAAAACCGCAATGGTTCTTTGCTTGATTTCATCGACGACTTCACCAAGCGCTTTCCCAAGTATGTCGATGAGTACGAAACTTTATTGACTGACAACCGCATATGGAAGCAGCGAACGGTCGGCATTGGCGTGGTCACACCTGAGCGCGCTAAAAATTTAGGTTTCACTGGCCCAATGTTGCGTGGTTCGGGGGTGGCTTGGGATTTGCGCAAACACCAGCCTTACGATGTATACGACCAAATGGATTTTGATATTCCGGTGGGCAAGACGGGTGACTGTTACGACCGGTATTTGATTCGTGTGGAAGAAATGCGCCAGTCCAACCACATCATCAGTCAATGTGTGAAGTGGTTGCGTGCCAACCCTGGTCCCGTGATTACCAATAACCACAAGGTAGCGCCTCCCCAACGCGAAGGCATGAAGTCCAGCATGGAGGAGTTGATTCACCATTTCAAACTCTTCACAGAAGGCTTTCATGTGCCTGAGGGTGAGGCTTACGCAGCGGTCGAGCATCCCAAGGGTGAGTTTGGTATTTACTTGGTCAGCGATGGTGCCAACAAGCCTTATCGCTTAAAGATTCGTGCGCCTGGATTTGCACATTTGTCAGCCATGGATGAAATGACTCGCGGCCATATGATTTCCGATACTGTCGCCATCATTGGCACTTTGGATATTGTTTTTGGCGAGATTGACCGATGAACACCGCACATATGCAAACCATAGCTGGGCAGACTTTTTCTGCCGATGTTCAGGCCCGCTTTGATCGCGAGCTTGCCAAATACCCTGCTGACCAAAAACAGTCTGCTGTTATCGCGTGTTTGGCTATCGTGCAGCAAACCCAAGGCCATGTGAGTCCTGAGAGCGAAAAAGGTGTTGCGCTTTATTTGGGCATGCCTGTCATGGCTGTTCATGAGGTCAGCACCTTCTACAACATGTTCAATTTAAAAGCGGTGGGGCGTTACAAAATCAATGTGTGCACCAATTTGCCTTGCCAGCTGCGTGGGGGGCAAAAAGCCCTGCATCATTTGTCTGAAAAGCTGCAAGTTAAAGTGGGCGCAACCACTGCCGACGGCATGTTCACGCTGCAACCGGCAGAGTGCATGGGCGCATGTGCAGATGCACCCGTGTTGTTGGTCAACGACCGTTCCATGTGCAGCTATATGAGCGATGACAAACTCGATCTGCTGATTGACGGTTTGCGCCTTGCAGCCAAGGAGTCGTCATGAATATAAACCAAGTTTTGGCACAGTTTCAAACATCGGGAAAACAAACTAGTTTTCACGATCGCCATCTACAGCCGCAAATTTTCGCCGACTTAAATGGAAAAAATTGGCATTTGAAAGACTATGAAGCGCGTGGTGGATACCAAGCGTTGAGAAGTATTTTGGGTATGCATGGCGCTGAAGGCCTGACCCAAGACCAAGTCATTGCCTCCATAAAGGAGTCTGGTTTGCGTGGCCGAGGAGGGGCCGGTTTTCCAACCGGTTTGAAATGGAGCTTTATGCCGCGCCAGTTCCCTGGTCAAAAATACCTTGTCTGTAATTCCGACGAAGGTGAGCCAGGTACCTGCAAAGACCGCGACATCCTTGAGTTCAACCCGCATATCGTCATTGAAGGCATGGCTATCGCAGCCTACGCCATGGGCATTTCGGTGGGCTACAACTACATCCATGGCGAAATCTTTCAAACCTACGACCGCTTTGAAGCTGCCCTAGAAGAAGCCCGCGCGGCTGGCTATTTGGGCGACAACATCATGGGCAGCGCATTCAATTTCCAGTTGCATGCGGCACATGGATTTGGTGCTTATATTTGCGGTGAAGAAACTGCTTTGATTGAATCTTTAGAAGGCAAAAAAGGCCAACCGCGTTTCAAGCCGCCTTTTCCAGCGAGCTTTGGTGTTTACGGCAAACCCACCACCATCAACAACACAGAAACATTCGCTGCTGTGCCTTGGATCATTCGAAACGGCGGGCCGGCTTATTTGGCTTGCGGCAAGCCTAACAACGGCGGCACCAAGATTTTTTCTGTCAGCGGTGATGTAGAGCTTCCCGGCAACTACGAGATTCCCATGGGAACTTCTTTTGCCACATTGCTTGAACTCGCCGGCGGTGTGCGCGCTGGAGGCAAACTCAAAGCGGTGATTCCGGGGGGGTCTTCTGCTCCTGTATTGCCCGGGTCCGTCATGATGGACACCACCATGGACTTTGACGCTATTGCCAAAGCGGGCTCTATGCTGGGTTCGGGTGCTGTCATCGTGTTGGATGACAGCCGTTGCATGGTCAAGAGTTTGCAGCGTTTGTCAGCCTTTTACATGCATGAGTCTTGCGGGCAATGTACCCCTTGCCGAGAGGGCACGGGGTGGTTGTGGCGCATCGTCGATCGATTGGAAAATGGGCAAGGCAAAGCCACCGACATGGATTTGCTCGACAGCGTGGCTGAAAACATCATGGGCAGAACCATTTGTGCCTTGGGCGATGCGTCTGCCATGCCAGTGCGCGGCATGCTCAAGCATTTCCGTCCCGAATTTGAACATCACATCACGCACAAGACCTGCATGGTCGCGGCGTACACCTAACCCGCGATACAGACCATGGTTGAACTCCAAATTGATGGCAAGACAGTGCAAGTCACCGAAGGCAGTGTGGTGATTCAAGCGGCTGAGCAGGCAGGAACATTCATTCCGCATTTTTGCTATCACAAGAAGCTCAGCATTGCAGCCAATTGCCGCATGTGCTTGGTCGATATTGAAAAAGCACCCAAGCCTATGCCTGCCTGCGCCACACCGGTGACGCAAGGCATGGTGGTTCATACCAAGTCTGAGCGAGCCATCAAAGCGCAAAAGTCAGTGATGGAGTTTTTGCTGATCAACCATCCGCTTGATTGCCCTATATGTGATCAGGGCGGCGAGTGTCAGTTGCAAGACTTGGCCGTGGGTTATGGCGGCAGTGCCTCCCGCTATGACGAAGAAAAACGGGTTGTCTTTCACAAAGATGTGGGCCCGCTCATCAGCATGAAAGAGATGAGTCGCTGTATTCACTGCACCCGCTGTGTACGTTTTGGTCAAGAAATTGCAGGCAGCATGGAGCTGGGCATGTCGCACCGTGGCGAGCACGCAGAGATCGAGACCTTTGTCGGTGAAACTGTCGACTCCGAGCTGTCTGGCAACATGATCGATATTTGTCCCGTAGGCGCGCTGACCAGCAAGCCATTTCGCTACCAAGCGCGTACCTGGGAGTTGGGACGACGTAAATCCATCAGCCCCCATGATTCCACGGGCGCTAATTTGATTGTGCAAGTTAAAAACCATCAGGTTTTGCGTGTCGTGCCTTTTGAAAATGAAGAAGTCAACGAGTGCTGGATAGCAGACCGTGACCGCTTCAGCTACGAAGCTTTGAACGGCCCTGATCGCTTAACCCAGCCCATGATCAAGCAAGGTGGTCTGTGGCAAACCGTCGATTGGCAAGTTGCGTTGGAATACATCGCCAATGGTGTAAAGGCTATCAAAACCGAGCATGGCGCTTCTGCCATTGGCTGCTTGGCCAGTCCGCACAGCACGCTGGAAGAGTTGTTTTTGGCGGCCAAGTTCATGCGTGGATTGGGCAGCGACAACATAGATTCGCGTTTGCGTGCGGCTGATTTCCATCACGACGGCATGGTTCGTTGGTTGGGTACCCCCATTGCATCGCTGTCTCATTTGCAAAGTGCTTGGGTGATTGGCAGCAATATCCGCAAGGACCATCCCTTGCTTGCTTTGCGTTTGCGACAAGCTGCTCGAACAGGGGGGGAAGTTCATGCCTTGGGCGACATGACACCCGATTGGGCCATGCCGCTGGCGCAAGTGCAGGTGCTGCCTCATACCGATTGGCTGCAAGCCATGGCGGATGTGGCGGCTGTGCTGGCAGAGCGCGCGGGGGTTGGCGCGCCTGTGCCAGGAAACTCACAATCAACAGCAGCGCAAGCCATTGCCACTTCACTTTTATCGGGCGATCGAAAAGCGGTGTTATTGGGTAACGCTGTGGCCCATCATGCGCATTGTTCTGCACTGTTGGTCTTGGCCAATTGGGTAGGTCAACAAACCGGTGCAAGCGTCGGGTTCTTAGGCGAGGCTGCAAACACAGTTGGCGCTCAAGTCGCTTCGGCCATGCCTGTTCAAGGTGGTATGCATAC
>CAMBXY010000061.1 GCA_945871945.1 Bordetella parapertussis | reverse complement strand
ACCCAAAACACTTCGTCTAGTTTTGGCAAGGCCCGCACAATGCCGCCGGCGGTTTCCAAAGCTTCGCCTGCGCCTCGGCCTTCGTGGGAATACTGCAATTGAAGTTTGCTGGCATGAGGCGAGTCTTGGGCCAAGGACGGCTGAAAGCTGTTGCCAAAAACCGGCTCAATGTGGTCGCCCAGCCAACCCGTGTTGATCACCGCAGAAGACACGCCCGCCATCGCCAAGGCTTGCAAGGGATACCAAAGCAAAGGCTTGCCGCGCACTGTCAGCAAGGGCTTGGGGATGCTGTCGGTAAGCGGGCGCATGCGCTCGCCACGACCCGCGGCAAGCAACATGGCTTGGGCGGGTGTTTTAATCGAGGAATCTTTTGACATGACAGCTGTAAAGTGTAGCTAGCGTCAACGTTAGAAATCCCTAAATATTTGGCTTCGCAGGGATGGCTAGAATGTCTCTCCTCTTCACACCTTAAACCCTATACCTAACGGAACTTCCATGGCCAATCAACAACAAATGGCCAGTGCTATTCGCGCACTGGCAATGGACGCGGTGCAAATGGCCAATTCTGGGCACCCTGGTGCGCCCATGGGCATGGCCGATATCGCCGTGGCACTGTGGGGGGAACATCTGAAACACAACCCGCAGCACCCGCATTGGCCGGACCGTGACCGTTTTGTGCTCTCCAACGGCCACGGCTCGATGTTGATTTACGCGCTGTTGCACCTCACCGGCTACAACTTGCCCATGAGCGAGTTGAAAAACTTCCGCCAATTGCACAGCAAAACCGCAGGACACCCTGAGGTCGGCATCACCCCGGGCGTGGAAACCACCACCGGCCCCTTGGGCCAAGGCATCACCAACGCGGTGGGCATGGCGCTGGCCGAAAAACTGTTGGCAGTCGAGTTCAACCGCCCAGGTCACACCATCGTCAATCACCACACCTATGTGTTCATGGGCGACGGTTGCTTGATGGAGGGCATCAGCCATGAGGCCTGCGCTTTGGCGGGCGCTTGGAAACTGAGCAAACTCATTGCGCTGTACGACGACAACGGCATATCCATCGACGGCAAAGTCACTCCTTGGTTCATCGACGACACCCCTGCGCGCTTCAAAGCCTATGGCTGGAACGTCATCAGCGTGGATGGCCACGATGTGCAAGCCGTCAGTCGCGCTATTGCCACGGCCAAACACAGCGCCGACAAGCCCACCCTGATTGCCTGCAAAACACATATCGGCCAAGGCAGCCCCAACCGGGTAGACACCGCCAAAGCCCATGGCGAACCGTTGGGCGCTGATGAAATTGCGCTGACCCGTGCCGCTATTGGCTGGCACCATGCGCCGTTTGTGGTCCCCCCCGAGGTCTATGACGACTGGAGCGCCAAAGACAAAGGCGACAAGCTCGAGCAACACTGGAATAACCAGTTCACCGCTTATGCCTCTGCGCACCCCGAGTTGGCCGTCGAATTCAAACGCCGCATGGCCGGCGACTTGCCCCAAAACTTTCACCAAACCGTGGTCGACGTGGTGGTGGCAGCCAACACCAAAGCCGAAACCGTGGCCAGTCGCAAGGCCAGCCAATTGGCATTGGAAGCCCTCACCGCTGCCATTCCCGAGTTGCTAGGCGGCAGTGCCGACCTGACCGGCTCCAACCTGACCAACACCAAGTCCACGCCGAATGTGCGCTTTGACTTGGCCGGCGATGTAGTGAAAGACGAGCACGGCCGCGGAGGACGCCACATCAACTACGGCGTGCGCGAGTTCGGCATGGCCGCCATCATGAACGGCATCACCCTGCACGGCGGCTTTATTCCTTACGGTGGCACCTTCCTCACCTTCAGCGACTACTCACGCAACGCCATTCGCATGGCCGCCCTCATGAAGCAACGCGTGGTGCATGTGTTCACCCACGATTCAATTGGTTTGGGCGAAGACGGTCCCACGCACCAGTCCATCGAACACGCGGCCTCTTTGCGCTTGATCCCCGGCTTGGACGTGTGGCGACCCGCCGACACGGCTGAAACCGCCGTGGCATGGGCTGTGGCTTTGCAAAACGACAACCGCCCCACCGCTTTGTTACTTAGCCGGCAAAACCTGCCCTACTTGCCCAAGGGCAACAGCGCCGCCAAGGACGCCAGCGGCTTGGACGCCATCAACAAGGGTGCGTATGTGCTGGCCGAACCCACCGAGGTGGGTATGAGCAAAAAAGCACAGGCGGTCATCATCGCCACCGGCTCTGAAGTGCAACTGGCCATGAAGGCGCAAGCCTTGTTGGCTGAGCACAAAGTGGCGGTACGCGTGGTCTCCATGCCCAGCACCACCACCTTCGATCGCCAAAGCGTGGCCTACAAATCCGCCGTGTTGCCCAAAGGCATTCCGCGCATTGCGGTGGAAATGGGCTCAACCGACGGCTGGTGGAAATACGGCGTGTCCGCCGTGGTCGGCATAGACACCTACGGCGAAAGCGCCCCAGCACCTGTGTTGTTCGAGCACTTTGGCTTCACCCCGCGCAACGTGGCCGACACTGTGCTCAAGGTATTGCAATCCCTTTGAAACTTTAAATAAGAAAGAGACACATCATGACTATCAAGGTTGGCATCAACGGATTTGGACGCATCGGTCGCATGGTGTTTCGCGCAGCAGTGCAAAACTTCAACGACATTGAAATTGTGGGCATCAACGACTTGTTAGAGCCCGACTACTTGGCTTACATGCTCAAGTACGACAGCGTGCACGGCCGCTTCAAAGGCGAGGTGTCGGTAGACGGCAACAACCTGATCGTTAACGGCAAAAAAATTCGCCTCACCCAAGAACGCGACCCCGCCGCCTTGAAATGGAACGAGGTGCATGCCGATGTGGTGATTGAAGCCACCGGCCTCTTTTTGGATAAACCCACGGCAGAAAAACATCTGGCGGCGGGTGCTAAAAAAGTGCTGCTGTCTGCACCCTCCAAAGACGACACGCCGATGTTTGTCTTCGGCGTGAACCACGCCACTTACGCCGGACAAGCCATAGTCTCCAACGCCTCTTGCACCACCAACTGCTTGGCCCCTGTGGCCAAGGTTTTGAATGACAAATGGGGCATCAAGCGCGGCCTCATGACCACCATTCATGCCACCACTGCCACCCAAAAAACCGTGGACGGCCCCTCCAACAAAGACTGGCGCGGCGGCCGCGGCATTTTGGAAAATATCATCCCCTCTAGCACCGGTGCGGCCAAAGCGGTGGGCGTGGTCATTCCTGCTTTGAACAAAAAACTCACGGGCATGTCTTTTCGTGTTCCCACCTCCGACGTGTCGGTGGTCGACTTGACCGTGGAGTTGGAAAAACCCGCCAGCTATGCCGAGATTTGCGCCGAAATGAAAGCGCAAAGCTTGGGCGCTTTGAAGGGCGTTCTCGCTTACACCGAAGATAAAGTGGTGGCCACAGACTTTCGTGGCGAGCCGTGCACGTCGGTGTTTGATGCGGACGCCGGCATCGCTTTGGACAGCACATTTGTGAAAGTCGTGTCTTGGTACGACAACGAATGGGGCTATTCCAACAAATGCTTGGAGATGGTGCGCGTCATCGCCAAGTGAGTATGTCCCCGGCTGAGAGGGTGCAATGCGGGAACCGCTAACATCTCGGGTCTATGTCATCCGTGATCGAACAGTTTCAAGCGCAAATAAGCCACGCCATCGCATCAGGGCAAACTTTGAGTATTCAAGGCGGTAACAGCTTACATTTTTATGGCGAAGCTGCTGCCTCAGCCCAGGTGCTTGATACCCGCGCCCACACCGGCATCGTCAGTTACGAGCCCAGCGAGTTGGTCGTCACTGTGCGCGCCGGTACACCTTTAAGCGAGCTCGAAGCCCTGTTGGCCGAACAAGGGCAGTGTTTGGCTTTTGAGCCGCCTCGCTACAGGGCTGCTAATGAAAAGCACAGCCAAGCCACCGTTGGCGGTGCAGTTGCCTGTGGACTGGCCGGCCCGGCGCGGGCTATGGCTGGCGGGGTGCGCGACCATGTGCTGGGCGTGCAAATGATCAACGGCAAAGGTGAGTGCCTGAACTTTGGTGGGCAGGTGATGAAAAATGTGGCGGGCTATGACGTCTCGCGGGTACTCGCTGGCAGCATGGGCACACTGGGTCTGATCACCGATGTGTCGTTAAAGGTGTTGCCCCAGGCGCCGGCCGAAGTCACCTTGGCCTGCCCCTTGCCGCAGCAGGCGGCTCTTGAATTGCTGCACCGTTGGGGCGCACAACCTCTGCCTTTGAACGCCAGTTGCTGGGTGAAAGACAGCAGCACACAGCCTGCGCAAGAAATACTGTTTGTGCGCCTGCGTGGCGCGGTGGCGGCCGTGGCATCGGCCGTGCCGCGCATGAGCGCCGACGTCCAGGCTGCAGGCAGCCAAGCCTTGCTGGTGGACCGCGACAAAGCCTTGGCGGATTGGTCTGCCTGTCGCGACCAAAGCCTGCCTTTTTTCACCCCACCTGCGCCCGACTTGGCACTGTGGCGCTTGAGCCTGCCGCCTACCGCGCCGGTGTTGGCCTTGCCTTATTCCCCCTTGATTGAATGGCAGGGCGCCTTGCGTTGGCTGTGGGCGCCGTTGTTGGCTGCGTCTGAGTTGCGTGCTGCTGCGGTCCAAGTGGGCGGCCATGCCACTGTGTTTCGTTCTCCCGTCACGCCCTTAGGCGATATGCCCAGTGTGTTCTCTCCCCTGCCCACCGTACAGCAACGCATTCAGCGCGAATTGCAAAAGCAGTTTGATCCGCACGGTGTGTTCAACACGGGGCGATGTGGATGATTATGGCTTTGAAAATCAGACAGTTGAACCCGCTTTTGCCAATAACAAAATCCGATACAGTCTAGACACGAATCTTGAGAGGTTGCAATGAAACAGTTACAAGTTAATTTGCCCGACAATCTTGCTCAGCAAGTTCTTGCTGCTGGATTGTGGGAATCAGAAGCTCTGGCTGATTTATTAAGAGCCGAACTGCATCGCCGCGACGCCGCAAAAACATTTGCCCAACTAGAAAATTTGCATCAAGCCAACCAGGCCTTGCTCGGTGAGTCGCGGGTCATGGAAGAAGTTAAAGCCTATCGAAATGAGCGCAGCGCGAGTTGTTCTTGATACCAATGTACTTGTCTCAGCCATGCTATGGGGCGGCAACTCTTTTCACTTGTTGCAAGCTGCGCGGTATGGGCGGATTCAATTATTCTCAAGTCTCAGTTTGTGCCACGAATTAGAGGGTGTGTTGAGTCGACCCAAATTTCAAACCCTTTTGAGCGCCAATAGTTTGTCGGCCCCTCAATTGAGTCAACTGTACCGAGGCATGGTGCAAACGGTTGACGCACCGGTGCTGGCGGAGCCTGTTTCTCGAGATCCGCAAGACGATATGGTGTTGGCGTGCGCTGTTGCGGCCAAAGCCGAATTGATCGTCACCGGGGATGAGGATTTGCTGACGTTGTCCCATTTTCAAAATATCTGGATAGCCAAGCCGCGCGCAGCGGTGGCTTGGCTACAAATTCCTGTTTAAGTTTTCAAATGCAAACCAACCTAGCCCCCGAATACCAGCACACAGCCGACGGCCAAGAAGCCGAAGCGATTTTGCGCAAATGCGTGCACTGCGGTTTTTGCACCGCCACTTGCCCGACCTACCAACTGCTGGGCGACGAGCTCGACGGACCACGCGGGCGCATCTACCTCATCAAGCAGGTGCTCGAAGGTGTAGCGCCCACCCGTGACACCCAGTTGCATTTAGACAGATGTCTGACCTGCCGCAACTGCGAAACCACCTGTCCCAGCGGTGTGGAGTACGGCCATTTGATAGACATCGGGCGCAAGCTGGTGGACGAAAAAGTGCCCCGTCCCTTGGCTGAACAAACCGTGCGTTGGGCTTTGAAAGAAGGCTTGACCTCGCCCCTGTTTGCGCCGGCCATGAAGCTGGGCCAAAGCTTGCGAGCCCTGATGCCCCCCGGGCTCAAAGCCAAGGTGCCCCAAGCCCGCAGCGCAGGCGCTTGGCCGACCCAAAGCCATGGCCGCAAGGTGTTGCTGCTGGCCGGCTGTGTGCAGCCCAGCATGAGCCCCAATATCAACAGCGCCACAGCGCGGGTGCTGGATGCTTGCGGCATACAAACCGTGGTCGAACCGCTGGCCGGTTGCTGCGGCGGCGTGAAGTTTCACTTGAATGACCAAGACGCAGCGCACCTGCAAATGAAAACCAATATCGACGCTTGGTGGCCGCATATCGGCCAAGGCGTGGAAGCGATTGTGATGAACGCTTCGGGCTGCGGCGTCACGGTGAAAGACTATGGCCATATTTTTCGCAACGACCCCGTCTATGCCGAGAAGGCGCGTCGCATCAGCGAGCTGACCCAAGACTTAAGCGAACTGCTGCCCAGTTTGGTGCCCTTGTTACTGCCCAAGCTACAACCGCAGCATGCCCAGCAACAAGGCTTACTGGCGTTTCACCCACCCTGCACTTTGCAACATGGCCAGCAACTCAAAGGCGGGGTGGAAACACATATGAGCGCTTTGGGTTTCAAGGTGCGTATCACCGGCAACGAAGCCCATTTGTGTTGCGGCTCGGCCGGCACTTACAGTGTGTTGCAACCTGTTCTCGCCACCCAGTTGCGTGACCGCAAGTTGGGCAACTTGGGCGAGATGCAACCCACAGCCATCATCAGCGCCAATATTGGCTGCATCACCCATTTGCAAAGTGGTACAGAAATACCGGTGCGCCATTGGGTAGAGACGGTGGACGCGGCTTTAATCCCGGCTTCGCGTAGCTAAGTTTTGTAAAAAAGTACTGGAGCTGAGCAACTGCTCTTCAAGCAGTGCACAGAGTTTGATGCGGTCAAAGGGCTTGACCATCAAGCCATCGACGCCGGCTTGCTCACAGCGCTGGTGGTCTTGTGTATTTACATTGGCGGTCAAAATCACCACCGGCACATCGCACAAAGGTGGCGCCAAGCTTTGGCGAATCAGCGTGGTGGCTTCAATGCCGTCCATCTCTGGCATGACCATGTCCATCAGCACCAAGTCACAGGGCTCAGTCGCCAAGAATTCCAAGGCCTGTTTGCCCGTCTCGGCTTGGTGCAACACGGCTTGGGGCCAGTGTGATTGCACAATGTGGCAAGCCAGCAGGCGATTCACCGGATGGTCGTCGACGATCAAAAAGCGCACCGGCACATTTTCCCAAGAGCCGCCAATGCTCAATTCAGCAGACTCGCTGCGTGGCTGGGCTACCTCTTTTAAGGGCAGTCGAAACCAAAAACAAGACCCTTGACCTAAGACACTTTCAACCCCCATGCGCCCACCCAGCAACTTCACCAAGACCAGGCAAATCGACAATCCCAAGCCCGTGCCACCGTACATTTTGGAAGTTTGGTCGGTGGCTTGTTCAAAACATTCAAAAATTTTATCTATGCGTTCAGCTGCCACACCAATGCCCGTGTCGCGCACCTCAAACACCAGCTCGTTGTCGTCACGAGAGACGGTTAAACACACCTTGCCTTGGTGGGTGAACTTGATGGCGTTACCAAGCAAATTGACCAATATCTGCGTCAGTCGGTGACGGTCTGAAATGACCACGCGGGGCAGGTCCTCGGCCAAGGCGAGTTGGTAATCTATGTTCATGCTGTCAACCCGCTGATCAAACAACATAAAGGCACCGCGCACAGTAGCAACCAAATCAAACGGCTCAGGGTTGGTTTTCAATTGCCCAATTTGCGTTTGCGAAAAATCCAGCAAGTCGTTGATGACGGTGAGCAAATGCTCGCCCGATTGCCGCGACATATTTACCAACGCCAAGGCCTGTGGGTTGTTGGTCAAACGCATGGACAGTAAATCGTTAAAGCCCATGATGACGTTCATGGGTGTGCGCAACTCATGGCTGAGGGTGGAAATAAAGCTGTTCTTGAAGCTTTGCGCGCGCAGCAGAGAGGCTCGTTTGTTCAGCAGCTGTTGTTCGCGTGTGTGGCTGGTGGCGATGTTGCGTTTGAACTCGCGGTCCACCACCAAAGGCAGCGTCAAGATGGTGAGGCAACTCAAAATGTAGCTAAACCCGCTGTACCAGTGCATTTGCGCATTTGTCACCAGTTCGTCTGGGATCCAGTTTTGCAGCATCGCTATCCACAAACCCAGGTAGATCAGATTGCTGATGCCAAACCAAATAAAACCTTCTTTCAATCCGAGCAAAAACATGGGCCCCATGGGCAATATCGCCACCCAGCCAATAGCGGTGGAAAACACGCCGCCCGAGGTGACGCATTCGTAAATCAAATTCAGTGCGGTGAAGGCCAGTGAAGAATGGATCACCAAGCGCAGCGGCCAGCCCATCAATAACCCAACGCTCATCACAAGAAACACCACGCCGGTTAAGGCGTTGAAAATAATCAGGGGAACAGAGGGGCCTGAAAAAGGGGCGAGCAAGATCAGCGCCACGCCCAGCACAAAAACCACCAAAGAAAAAACAAACAAATGGTTATCTAGCCAACTCGCTGGCAGCCAGCGTTTGAGCAA
>CAMBXY010000060.1 GCA_945871945.1 Bordetella parapertussis | reverse complement strand
GCGAGAAACCTGATTGCCTTCTTTCGTACCGTACCGGACCTTGTGTGGGCGCTGATCTTTGTAGTCTCAGTGGGTCTCGGTCCATTTGCCGGAACGCTAGCCATCGTCATCGACAAAATTGGCTTTTGTGGCCGCTTCTTTGCCGAAGCGATGGAAGAGACAGACCGCGGACCCCAGGAAGCGCTGACTGCCATGGGTGCGGGGCGGTTCTCGCTCATCATGTGTTCGGTGTTTCCTGCAGCCATGCCGTCCTTCATCAACACCTCACTTTTCAGCCTAGAAAAAGCCACTCGCTCGTCTGTGATTCTAGGCTTGGTGGGCGCCGGAGGCATAGGTATCGAGCTGAAGGTCGCCATGGACTTGTTCAACTATGACGAAGCTGCAACGATCATCTTGGCTATTTTCGCGCTGGTAGTTTTGGTTGAACGAGTAAGTTCTTTGTTGCGCAAGAAAATGCTTTGAAGTTTTATGTAGATTTCGTGTAAATCGACTCTTGATAACCACATATGTGTGACCTTTTGATGATGTTTTGTGGTGAAGAAGTAACGCTCAAGGAGAGCTTCATGAATTCGTCATCAGAATTGTTTTTAATTAAGCACAGCTTCTTTCCAAGAATGCTTTCTTCAACTCAGTTAACTTTGTATCATGAAAATTAAACACACCCTTCTAGCCGCATCCTTGCTTGCAGCCATGTCTGCACAAGCTCAAAACGTATTCACTGTTTACGGCAATGCTGATATTGCAATCAACAACGATGTCAAAACAGCAACCACTGGTATCAAAACAGAAGAAACATCTGTTGTGCCTGGTGGCATGTCAACCAGCAATGTGGGTTTCCGTGGAGAACGTCAAATTTCTACCGGACTCAAAGCAACATTTCAAATGGAATTTGAAGTCGATCAAACGACTGATTCTGGCATCGTCAAAACCCGTGCTGGTTTGGTAGGTTTAACAGGCAACTTTGGCGCAGCTACTTTTGGACGTAGAACCACCTTGATCAAGGCTGCTATTGACTCGCTGGATGCCAATGACGCCGTCAATACAGCAGGCTTTATTGGTGACAACGCACGTGACTCACGTCGCAACGACATGATCACTTACTCTACACCTAACTTCTCTGGCTTCTCTGCAGACGTTCAACTGGGCTTGGGCGCTCCTACACGCATTACAAGTGCCGCTGGTGTTGTGACTCAAGACGGCAAATCCGAAGACACCAGCTCAGTGGGTTTGAACTATTCAAACGGCCCATTGATGGTCAAGTGGGTGAATGACTCCATTAAAAATTACAGCAGAGCCGTGAGCGTTGCTGGCTATAGCGTTGCTGTGCCTACAGGCATTGCTTCACGCAAGAACGAGGCCATTGGCGCCACATACGACTTGGGCGTTGCTAAGTTGTATTTTGTTGATACCAAAATGAAGCAAGGTACAGACGCCACTTTGGTGAAGTTTGATACACAAACTTTGGGTCTGCGCGCACCAATGGGCAACTTTACTTTGGTGGCAGAAGCTGGCACAGGTAAGGCTAAATTGACAACATCGGCCATCCAAGCTGATATTGATGCGATGCAAGTTGCCTTGTTTTACACACTGGCCAAAGACACAACGTTATTTGGTATTTACGGAACCGAGTCTATCGCTCATCCTACATTCCTGAAAAAAGCTGAGCAAAAGCAGACACACGTCGGCATTCGCTATAGGTTCTAATTGTTACTCTATCTCTCAAGGTTTTTTCAAAGGCTCGCTCTGCGGGTCTTTTTTTATGCCTTCAAAATCTGTGAGTCTCGTGTCATTGCCCTGACACGTTTTTGCGGCACATTGCACACAGTTTGAAAATTTCATTTAAGGTTTTTTTATGCTTTCGTTTCACTCACGGTTTCGTCGAACCTTGCTCGTTGGCTTTGCCCTTTGCGCACTTTCTCAGACAACTGTTTTTGCTCAGACCGGTGTAGCAACATTTCCAGATCGGCCTGTCAAAATTGTCGTTCCGTTTGCCCCGGGTGCAGGGACTGACGCCATGGGGCGCCTGATCGCGCAGAAGTTAGGCGAGGTTTTGAATGCCAGCTTTGTGGTCGAAAACCGCACGGGCGCATCAGGGGCCATTGGCACACAGTATGTGTCGCAACAAGCTGCTGATGGATACACCCTGTTATTGGTAGCGTCGCCTTTCACCACGGTAGCGGCATCGCTGACTACTGCGGGATATGATCCGATCAAAAGCTTCACACCTGTTGGCATGATTGCCAGTGGACCCTTGGTATGGGCCGCCAACAACCAGCTATCGGCCAACACCATGCAAGAGCTTGTGGCGCTCGCACGGCAAAAGCCCGGCGTGCTGAATTACGGCTCAGCGGGCGCTGGCGGCGTGAATCACTTGGTGCTTGAATTGCTGAAGTCCAAAACCGGTACTTTCATTACCCATATTCCCTATCGCGGGGTGGCACCGGCAGCTGTTGACATGGTAGCCGGTGAAGTACAGTTGGTAACAGGTACCATACCGGCCCTGCTTCCGCTGATCAAGGACAAGCGCATCAAGCCACTGGCGGTAACCAGCGCAAAGCGTTCGCCAGCTTTGCCTGATGTGCCCAGCATGTCGGAAGCTGGGTTCAAAGGCTTTGACGTGCTTAACTTCTTTGCACTTGCCGCACCTGCCGGCACACCGAGTGTCGTCATTGATAAGCTCAATACAGCTTTGAACAAGGTCCTTGCCATGCCCGAAGTGCTGGCACGGTTCAAAGCTGACGCTGTCGATGCCATGCCTGGCACGCCCGCTGCACAGGCAAAGTTCATTGACACTGATTACCAAGCCTGGCGCGACGTAGTTCGAACACAAAAACTAACGATTGAATGATGCGATTGCAGAGGTGAAGGCCAGACCCCATGAGAAATGCAATAAGCTGCTTGCTATTGATGGGGATGCTGATCGGCTGCGGCGGAGGCGAGGAATCAAAGGCCTTGTTGGCTGCACCCGCCGTGCCGCCTGTAACGCCAGGTCCTGACCCTTTAGTTAATCGCCAATGGCACTTGTTTAACACCGGACAAAGTGGTGGTGTAGCTGGCATGGACATTGGTTTGCAAGGAGTTCAGGAAACAGGGCGAGGCGTGCTGATTGCCTTTGTGGATGGCGCGGTGCAATTAAGTCATCCCGACTTGGTGGCCAATTTGTACACCCTCAATGGCACGCTTCCTACCCTAGATCCTTCGCCACCTGCAGCACCAGCAGGCGCACTTTACAACGACAAAGCTGGCCAATGGGACGACGCTCATGGCACGGCCGTGGTCGGCATTGCGGTGGCCAGCGCCAACAACAGCTTAGGCGGAAGAGGCGTAGCGCCGCAAGCCAAGTTCTTGGCCTACGACGGCGTTTCAACGGGCTTGGTGGCGGGGGGCTTGCGCTCGGCCATCGACCTAGGTGCAGACATCGTCAACAACAGTTGGGGCGCTCTTGATTCAAAAAGCGGTCAGGCCTGGACCTACCAAAGCAGCGACCCTGCATGGCGCGAAGCCATGACAGCGGCGCTTGAGCAAGGGCGTCGTGGCTTGGGCATGGTGGTCGTATTTGCTGCTGGCAATGGGGGCCCAATGAAGACACAAACCGAGATGGGTATGCCAACCACCCTGGTGTTTTAACCGTGGGGGCGGTGGACCACCGCGGTCGCCCATCGTCTTATGCCGAGCCCGGTGCCAATGTCTTAATCAGTGCGCCCTCCATGAGCCTTTGGCGCCGCTCCGATGCGGGTGCAGACATCTGGACCACCGATATTTCTGGTTCGCGTGGCTTGGCGAGTGGCAGCCTGCCCGAAAGTGCCGACTAT
This sequence comes from Bordetella parapertussis, assembly GCA_945871945.1. Lineage (GTDB taxonomy): Bacteria > Pseudomonadota > Gammaproteobacteria > Burkholderiales > Burkholderiaceae_C > Limnohabitans. Next base: position 4,939 of record CAMBXY010000060.1, on the reverse strand, counting down.
GCAGAATTTGCGGGCGGCTCATCGGCAGCAGCACCCATGGTGTCTGGTGTGGTGGCCCTGATGCTAGAGGCTAACCCGCGACTGAGTTGGCGCGATGTGCGTTGGCTGCTAGCGCGCACAGCCCGTCCGGCCGATCTTGGGTCTGAGCTGACTGAGCCCTCGGCCATGAATGCGCATGGTTTTTATCCGCGGGTGGGTTTTGGACGTGTGCATGCCGGTGACGCGGTTTCAGCGGCGCGCAACTTCATTGGTTTGCCAACAGAAAAGCGTTGCGACAGTGGAACACTGCGGGTAGACCTGCCCATTGGCGATCGCCCTGCCCCAGCGATAATCAGTTCGAACCGCTTAGAGGGCAGCGACCTCAAAATTGTGGAGTCTGTGCAGGTGACGCTGGCGGTTGACCATGTTTATGGTGCCGATCTTGAAGTGGTTCTGATTTCACCCTCTGGCACACGCAGCCTGCTTGCAAAACCGCATTCATGCCCTAGCAATTTGCCCCCACCGTATGGCGACTTTTCCAAAGGGTGGACTTTTCACAGTGTTCGACACATGGGCGAGAACCTACAAGCAAGTGTGCAAAGCATTGCAGCGGGCCAGCCTATGGGGTGGCAGCTTCAAGTCATAGATGGCCAAACCGGCGATGCCGGTCAATGGCGCTCTTGGCGTCTGGTCATGACCGGGCACTGAACTCTATTTAGACGACAATAGACACGTTTTTTTCACCCAGTCACATGAATTTAGCAAGGAGTTGATCATGAAGTTGTCTCGTTTTTTGTTGTACGTGCTACTGACCAGCTGGCTGAATTTGGCCTTCGCATCGACTACCACCGCTTCCGCGGAGTACAAGCCTATGGTGGGTCAAGAAGGCAAAGATGTGATCTGGGTTCCCACCCCAGAAGGCCTGATTGACAAAATGCTTGAAGCTGCCAAGGTGAACGGCAAAGACACCTTGTTTGATTTGGGCGCGGGCGACGGCATCATTGCCATTACTGCAACGCGCAAATATGGCGCGAAATCGGTGGGCATTGAATACAACCCCGACATGGCTCAATTTGCACGGCGCAAAGTAGCCGAAGCAGGCCTGGCCGACAAAGTGAAAATCATCACGGGGGATATCTTCCAAGAAGACTTCAGCTCTGCAACCGTGGTCACCCTTTACCTGATGCCGCACCTCAACATCAAGCTGCGCCCCATTTTGCTCAAGATGAAGCCCGGTACCCGCGTGGTCTCTAACACCTTCAACATGGGTGATTGGGAGCCCGATGAAACCGTGTCGGATCTGCATTGGAGGGCCCATTTTTGGGTGGTCCCCGCACAAATTGATGGCGCTTGGTTCATGAACGGCATGGAAGGCGGGCCGCTTCGCTTGAACATCAGCCAGTCCTATCAAAATATAGGCGGCACACTGACACGTGGCGGCCAAACCTTCGACCTGCTGGGCGCCAAATTGCGCGGCGATGAGGTCAAGTTTCAATTCATCACCCCAGACCGCAAGGTGCACGCCTTCTCTGGCCGTGTGGACGGTCGCCGCTTAACTGGCACTTTGGTGGCTGATTTCACAAGCACATCCGTCGAAATGACTCGACCTTGATGCGCCGCCTGTTGCACCCCTTTTCAGCCGTGGCGCTGATTGTGGGCATTGTGATTGGTGCCGGCATTTTCAAAACCCCCTCACTGGTTGCCGCCATCAGCGGCGATGCAGGCTGGGCACTGGTTTTGTGGCTGGCCGGGGCCCTGATCTCCATCGTGGGCGCGCTTTGCTATGCAGAACTTTGTACGGCCTACCCCAATGCAGGCGGTGATTATCATTTCCTGCACCGGGCTTTTGGACGTAACATTTCTTTCACCTATGGCTGGTCTCGCGCCATGATCATCAACACAGGCTCCATCGCCTTGTTGGCTTTTGTTTTTGGCGATTACATCAGCACGCTGGTCAGCCTGGGCACCTACTCTAGTGTGATCTGGGCGCTGCTCGTTGTGGTGTTTTTGACAGCGGTCAACCTTGCCGGCATTCACGCCTCTTCACGCATGCAAACCTGGTTGACCATGACTGAAATTGTCGGTTTGTTGGCCGTTGTCGTGGCAGGCTTTTGGGTCGATGCGCCCGCATCTGGCGCTGTTCAATGGTTTGCGCAAACGCCTGCGCCAACGCAATGGGGGCTGTGTCTGGTTTTTGTATTGCTGACCTTCGGCGGTTGGAACGAAGCGGCCTACATATCGGCTGAATTAAAGGGTGGGCCTCGCACCATGGTCTGGGTGATCTTGGTCAGCATGATGACCTTGACGGTCATCTACCTGCTGGTCAATACAGCCTTGCTATTGGGCTTGGGCGTGAGCGGCTTGAGCCAAAGCAAAACCGCTGCAAGCGACTTGCTGGGATTGGCCTTTGGTCCTTTGGCGCAAAAAGCGCTGGGCTTGTTTGTGGCCATTGCTGCCTTGACCAGCATCAACGCCACCATGTTTGTAGGGGCTCGGACCAACTTTGCAGTGGGCAATGACTGGAAAGCTCTGCGCAAACTTGGGCAATGGCAACTCGACATTGGAAGCCCCAAACAAGCCTTGCTTTTGCAAGCCCTGATCAGCATTGGTTTGATTGCATTGGGCACTCAAGAAGCCGACGGCTTTTCTGCCATGGTTGAATTTACCGCCCCTGTCTTCTGGGGTTTCTTGTTTCTGGTGGGGCTGGCCTTGCTGTGGCTAAGGCACACAGACAAGCACACCACTCGCCCCTTCAAGGTGCCGCTGTACCCAGTGCTTCCCCTGATTTTTTGCGCCGCCTGTGCATGGCTGACTTACTCCAGCATCACTTATGCCATATCACAAAAAGCCATTCATGTTTCCATGGGGCTCATTGCCAGCGGTGTTTTGGCCTTGTTGATTTTGCGCAGTCGAGAAAAAAATCTCCAGCTGAATTGAGGCAAATTTCCAAATTAGCAACCGAGCTTTGAAGGCGCAGCGAAGCTTGGGTTCGCCAATATCAGGACAAGTTATTCAGTTTTTGATTTGACAACGCAGAGGAGTGAGATAAGCTCATGTCGGTTTTGTAATCAGCTGAAGATGTTTCTGATGGATTGCTTTGCTACTTTTAAAAGGAGCCTCTCATGCTTGTACGCCTCTTGTATGTCAGCCAACCCGTTGGCCCCGTGACAACCACAATGACCACCTTGATTTTAGAAAAATCTACCGCCCACAACAAAAAAGAAAATATCACGGGTGTTTTATGTCAAGGCTCAGGCTTGTGGTTGCAAGTCTTGGAAGGCGAGAGATCTCAAGTCAATTTGCTTTACGCTCGCATCATGTCTGATCGAAACCACCACAATGTTGAGCTGCTGTCGATGGAAGAAATTACGCAAAGAAGTTTTGGTCAATGGTCGATGGCGCTGGTCTATTTGTCTAAAGACGACCCCATGGTTCAGATGGCCCATCCAGAATTTGATCCCTATAAAGCTTCAGCCAAAGATGCGTTTTTTATATTAGATGAACTGATTAAAACTGGCAGTCCCATTTTGAACTCCTGATAAACATCGTCTTGTTCTATGTCTTGCCTAAGACCGCACGGCCTAAGTCTGGGTGATCGGTGAAGAAACCATCCATGCCAGCTTCAATGAACACGCGCAATTGGGCTGCCATGTCACCATGCGCTGTGGGGCCGACACCGCGAGCTAGCTCTGCAGGCAAGAACTGGCTCTCGGCGCGAAACGTCCAGCCATGCACTGGCAAGCCACGTGCATGGGCCTCGGATATCAATGCCGTTGGTGACTGCAAGCGACGGCCGTCGCTGGGCACAATGAGCTGCGTGTGCGCGCCGATGCCATCGACATGGCCCTTGAGAAAGTCTAGGCCCGACGAACGTGCCAGATCTTGATAACTGCGCTTGTCGCCAGCCAGCTGAAAATCGTACGGCTGCCCACCAGCGCTAAGAAGTTGTACCATTTGCATCTTCGTCTTAGTTCGCAGGTACTGAAGATTGTTGACTTCGAAGGACTGAATGAACACCGGCGCTTCGCGGACGTTGCCATAGGCCGTGTGCAGCTGCGCCACAAGCAGGTCTTCCATGCGTGGCAAGCCTTTGGCGTCGGTGAAGCTCTTAAAGTAGCTAGGGTGCTTAGTCTCAGGATAAATGCCGATCGTGCGACCCAATTCCTTGCTGCGAAGCTGGGCTAGCACAATGACTTCGGCCAGGGTGGGAATGGGGTAGCGGTCGTTGAAAGCATTGTTGGCTTGGCGCAAATCGCGCAAGCGTTCCTGCGCGCGCACATCGGCCCGGAGTTCGGCGGCTGTAAAGTCTTCTGCGAACCAGCCACCCACAGGCTTGCCGTCAAGCTGCTTGATTACAAGGCGCTCGGCGTATTTCTCAAGCTGCCAGACGTTGGTACTGGTATCGCTGCGATGAAGCTCGGGGTGCCCACCAGAATTTCGCTTGATGCTCCGTCCGTCAGCCTCCAATTGCACCCTAGCCAGCATGGGTTCATGCCTTGCATGCAACACACCATCCTTGCTAAGAACCAAATCGGGTTCGATGAAATCTGCGCCTTGATCAATGCCCAGCGCATAGGCCGCCAGCGTGTGTTCGGGCCGATAGCCTGATGCACCGCGGTGCGCAATTAAGAGAGGAGCACGGCCGTCTAGCGTCTTCCAGCCAGTGCTTTGTGCATGAAGGTTGTCAAAGCCAAACAAGGCAGGTACAGCGGCCAAAAACGAGCGACGCTTGATTAATCCGGGTATCACAGAAAGCCTCGAGTCTTTGACGTTGGACGGGTTAGAACCTGCAAATCATATGCGAGTATTTGGGAGGATTTTAGCGCTCCTCTTGCATGGAATGATGAGTAACACCTAGGGATTGCCTGATCTAGACAAATCAATCAGTGGCTCACACAATGAACTTCTGACTCGCACAAGGAGATTTCATGTCAATTTCGCGCCGTGATATTTTGCAATT
>CAMBXY010000059.1 GCA_945871945.1 Bordetella parapertussis | reverse complement strand
GCAAAAAACAAAGGAAGTTCAGTTTCAAGCCAGTCCACCAACTTCATTCTGCGTTTTGTATCGGCCAAACTGTCTATGCCTTTGCGCAACTCGCCCAAAGTTAGCACACTCAAATAAAGTGATGTGGGCGGTCTGCTGTTAACCCATTTCACAACATTGGCATCAGGCGTCTTTCGCCGAATTTCTGACAACACATGGGTATCAATCAGGTAGCTCAAAGCGACACCTTGCGGGTGGGACTTTTATCACGCTCAAGAGGAACATCTTCCATGGCATACAAAGGCGATGCACGCATAAAATTGACCAGTGATTGTTGATTGCCTGTTAGTTTCTCAAACATAGCCTGCGATACCACAACGGCTACGGGTTGACCGTGCACAGTGATGTTTTGAGGGCCTAAGGTCTCTGCACATTTGATGACTTCAGACAACCGGGCTTTAGCTTCTTGCATTTGCCACATTTGCATATTTCTTCTCCAGAAAAATTCTGACTAGATTGGTCAGAATTTACAGGATTTAGTCCAATGTGTAAATAGGCTTCGACTTATTTCAGCCCAAATTGCAAGCAAATCCCAAGCAATCCACAAACCCCGATCACATGCATCACATTGCGCTTGAATTTGAACAGTGCAAGCGCAGCGACCAAAGCAATGAGCGCGGAGGGTATATCCAATGATCCTGTAAAGCCCTGCGGCCAGAGGGTGTGATAGCCAAAGAACAGTGCCAAATTCACAATCACCCCAACCACCGCTGCCGTGATGGCTGTCAATGGCGCCGTGAATTTCAAATCATTGTGTGTGCTTTCCACAAAAGGCCCGCCTGCCAAGATAAAAATAAACGATGGTAAAAACGTGAACCATGTCACTAGCAGGGCCGCCAATGCGCCCGCTAAAAACAAACTGTCAGGGCCCAACACAGCCTTCACATAGCCACCCACAAATCCCACAAAGGCCACCACCATAATGAGCGGCCCCGGCGTGGTTTCACCCAAAGCCAAGCCATCCATCATTTGGGTGGCCGTGACCCAGCCAAACTGTTCTACCGCGCCTTGGAACACATAGGGCAGTACGGCATAAGCACCGCCGAATGTGAGCAGAGCAGCTTTGGTGAAAAACCAACTCATTTGAGTGAAGGTGTGATCCCATCCGTTTTGAATGACCAAATAGCCCATTGGCAAGACCCACAACATAACGCCTGCCATCAGCACCTGTAGCAGGCGTTTCAAAGAGAACGTGGCATGCGAAGGCGTGGGTGTGTCATCGTTGATCAGTGCAGTTCCGAAGTTGACTTGAGACGCCGCATGCCCACCACCTGCGCTGAAGGACTCAGGCCACAAGCGTCCGCCTAAAAAGCCAATGATCGCTGCCGCCAAAACGATGAAAGGGAAGGGCACGTTCAACGCAAAAATAGCCACAAAACTTGCCGCAGCAATGGCCAGTAGCAGCTTGTTTTTCAAAGCGCGCGAGCCGATGCGGTGTGCCGCTTGCAACACGATGGCTGTGACGGCAGGCTTGATGCCATAGAACAAACCAGCCACCCATGTGACTTCACCGTAGGCGATGTAAATCCAAGACAAGCCGATCAACATGAAAAGCGAAGGCAACACAAACAAAACACCAGCCGCAATGCCACCCCGTGTTTTGTGCATTAGCCAACCAATGTAAGTGGCCAATTGCTGAGCTTCAGGCCCTGGCAAGACCATGCAGTAATTGAGCGCATGCAGGAAACGTTTTTCAGAAAGCCAACGCCTGCGTACCACCAACTCTTCGTGCATGATTGCAATTTGGCCAGCAGGCCCGCCAAAGCTGATGAAGCCCAACTTGAGCCAAAAGACAAAGGCTTGCCAAAAACTCACAGGAGCTGGTGGTTCAGTCAGAGCTGTATTCACGGTTGGGTTTGGAGATAACATGGTTAAGCAAGTCTATCGGGTTATGGCTCATGCCACCATGACAAATTAGCTTCACAATTCTTTTAAGTCAAACGGTCTGAAACTAGGCAATGACTTATTTTGCCGATAGACTTTCCCCCATATTTCAACGGAGTATTCAATGAATTCCTTAAGTTTGACTCAATCCCAGGCCGTGATTGCAGGAGCCCTGGATGCTGCCCGTAACAAAGGCTACAAACCCATGGGCGTGGTGGTGGTTGATGCTGCGGCTCAAGCCATTGCCTTTGCGCGTGAAGATGGTGCCAGTGCTTTGCGTTTAGACATTGCGCATGGCAAAGCAGGTGCGGCCATTGGCATGGGTGTGAGCAGTCGAGCCTTGGCAGTGAGAGCCAAGGACATGCCGGCATTTTTCGGCACCACAGCGAGCAATGCGCAGCATCCCTTTATTCCTCAAACTGGCGCGGTGCTTATCACCAATGCACAAGGACAAATTGTTGGCGCTGCCGGTGCCTCTGGTGGAACAGGGGATGAGGATGAAGAAATTGTGATTGCCGGCATTACAGCCGCTGGTTTGCATCACCTCTGAGTTGCATCAAAGAATGAAGAACATACAGACAGTTGGCTGCGGCTGCGGCGTCGACATTCATGCGCACTTGGTGCCTGAAAATTTTCCGCGTTATTTAGGCGCGTCTGCGCCTTCGCCATGGCCCTATACCGAAGCCGCGCCAGATGCCAAAGGCATGTGCCACCGACAAGTCATGTTCAATGGTCAACACTACAGAACAGTTTCTGAGCAATGCTGGTCAGCGAAGCGCAGAATTGCCGACCTGCCCGAGATGGGCTTATCTCACCAAGTGATTTCACCCATGCCGGAGTTGTTGTCCTATTGGCTTAGCTTGTCAGATGCGCAGCCTTTGGTTCGATACCTCAATGAGCAAACTGCTGCTTTGTGCGCAGAGTCGGATGGTCGATTGCTAGGCTTGGCGGCAGTGCCCTTGCAAGATGTCGATGCGGCCATTCTCGAGTTGAGGTATGCGCATGAAAAGTTAGGCCTGGTGGGTGTAGAGCTTGGCAGCAACATCAATCGCACGCCCATTGGCGATGCCAAATTTGATGCATTTTACGAAGCTTGCGTGGCGCTCGATGTGCCGGTGTTTGTGCACGCCCTCAAGCCAGCAGGCATGGACCGTTTAATTGGACCGCCCGCACTTGAGCAAGTCTTGGGCTATCCCACCGATGTGGGTTTAGCAGCCGCCTCGGTGATTACAGGCGGACTGATGCAGCGACACCCCCAGCTCAGAATTGCATTCAGCCATGGCGGCGGCACACTGGCTTCCTTGCTGCCGCGTTTAACCCAAGGCTGGAAAACTTTTCCTGCACTGTCCGATAGATTGCCTGAATCACCCGCTGAAACGGCAAAGCGTTTGTACTTCGACACGCTGGTCTATGACCCTGCCACTTTGCGCCACCTGATTCAAACTTTTGGCGCCAGTCAATTGATGTTGGGCACCGACTATCCGTTTAATTTTCACGAGCCTCTGCCCATGGGTCGATTAAGCGAAGCGGGGCTCGATCAGCCTACACAAGACGCTTTGGCATTTGCCAATGCGCTTCGATTTTTAGGCAACGGAGCTGGCCTTAATCCGGCCTAATCACCGCCTCAATGCCGCCTGAAAACAACTGCATCAATAGGACAAGCAATGAAATCTCCTTGGATCTCCGGCCTTCGAAGCGTGTCGCTCACAGTACCTGATTTGGCTGCGGCTGAAACTTTTTACACTCAGACTTGGGGCTTGATCGTGGCCGACAGAAGTTGGGGCACGATTTATTTTCGGGGCAGTGGCAACGACCATCATTTGCTGGCGCTGCATGAGGCTTCTGGTACACCCCAATTGCGCTTGGTCACTTTGCGCGCGCGCAGCACATCAGCCTTAGACCAGATTGCACAAGCTGCAGTGGCTGCTGGCGGCACGCTCGAGCGCAGAGGTGCTTCATCTGACCCTGCTGGTGGAACTGTCGTTGTCATTCGCGATCCAGATGGCCGTCGAATTGAAGTTGTGCATGGTGATGCCCAGCGAGCCAACGACGCACCCGTTCCGAAAGACCAGCCCATTCGTTTGGCGCATGCTGTGCTTAACAGCCACGCCGTAGAAGCTTCGCGTGTCTTTTTTGAAAAGGCATTGGGCTTTGTATTGGCCGATCGCACGCGCATCATGGCCTTTATGAATTGCGACAACGACCACCACACCATTGCCTTGGGCGATACCGACAACGATGCACTGAATCATGTTGCTTTTCTCATGCCCACACTCGACGCTGTGATGCGAGGCGGTGGGCGTCTGAAAGATTTAGGCTTACCACCCCAGTGGGGTCCGGGAAGACATGGCCCCGGCGACAATGCCTTCAATTACTTCGTTGACCCGTTTGGCATCGTCATTGAATACACTGCAGAAATTGAACAAATTGATGAGACGTATCAAGCTGGTCGTCCGGAAGATTGGACTTGGCCAGCGGGCCGAATTGACCAGTGGGGTATTGGTCAAATGCCGACTGATCACTTGAAGCAAGCACAGCGCCGTGTTTTTTTCATGCCCCAACTCAATTGATCTATTGCAAATCCCACGACACGGAGACCGACGATGAATTTGTCTAGAAGAACACTCATGGCTGCAGGCTTCAGCCTGTTTAATTTAGCAACGGCACAGGCCGCTACTTTTCCATTGCGGTCTGCAGGAAATTGGCCACAAAAACCCGTCAAGTTCATCATTCCCAATGCACCTGGCAGTTCAGTCGATACCATTGGCCGTTTGCTCATGCTTGAAATGGCCAAGTCGCTTCAGCAAGCAGCTGTTGCAGATAACAAGGCAGGCGCAGCAGGGGCCTTGGGCGCTGAAGCCGCTCGCATTTCATCCCCAGATGGCTATACCCTGCTCATTGGTTCCACCACAGCTATTTCAACAGCCCCCTTGTTGCAAAAGGCAGTGCGCTACGACCCCTTGGCCGACTTCGAGTTGATTAGCTTGGTGGCCTTGTTGCCAAACGTTTTGGTTTGCAATCCTTCGCTGCCCGTCAAAACTACCAGGGATCTGATTGCTTATGCCAAAAGCAAAGGCGAAAAAAGCAACATGGCTTCAGCGGGTGTCGGCTCAGCAAGTCATTTGGCTGGCTTGGCGTTTCAGTCAGCCGCAGGATTCACTTCATTGCACGTTCCCTACAAAGGCGGCAGTCAAGGCGTGGCATCTGTGGTGTCGGGAGAAACCGACTGGGTGCTTACACCTGCGCCGGCTGCCATGTCACTCGTGGCCGGCGATCGACTCCGTTTGTTGGGACACAGCATGCCTATTGGAGCTACAGGCGTAGGCGATACGCCATCACTGGCCACCACGGTACCTGGTTTTGAATTTGCAGGATGGATTGGTTTGCTCGCGCCCAAGGGCTTGCCATCGGCCATTTCCACGGCTTTGGCCGAGACAGTTCAAAAAGCATTGCAAGCGCGAGAGGTCATCCAAGCATTTGAAACCAATGGCGCAGTGCCTTCCTCATCAACATCCGCAGAGTTTCGTCGATTCCTAGAGAGAGACATTGCCACCAACAAAAAAGCCATTGCCATAGCTGGCATTCAAGCCGAGTAACATGCCCTCGCAATCGGTAACTCAGGTCGACGTGGCCATTGTGGGCTGCGGCCCTGCAGGTGTTGTATTGGCCGCTTTGCTTGGGCAAGCAGGTCTTCGCGTTCACATTTGCGATCGACTGCCAGGTGTCTATGAAATTCCCCGCGCTATTTCACTTGATCATGAAATCTTGCGTGTGTTTCAGCAGATAGGTGTGATTGATCAGGTCATACCTTACACGGAGCCTTTTACCAACTCAGAATTTTTTGGTGTCGATGGACAGTTGATTCGTCGCATGACCATGGTGCAAGCACCTTATCCGCAAGCCTACACACCTTCTGTGGTGTTTTCTCAGCCGCCAGTTGAGCGAATTTTGCGTGAGCATGTTGCAGGCTTGCCAAACGTGAGTATGGCCATGGGATTGGCCATGACCCAATTTTCACAAGACGCGCACGGCGTGACTTTCAACTACGAAGATTCAAGTCAAGTGCATGCGAAGTATGCCGTGGCTTGTGATGGTGGTGCCAGTGGCATGCGGGAAAGTTTGGGCATTGGTTTTGAAGATTTAGATTTTGACGAACCCTGGCTGGTGGTGGACGTACTGGCCAATGAAAAGGGGCTGGCCAAATTGCCTAAAACCAGCGTTCAATATTGCGAGCCCGATCGACCATGTACCTTGGTCATTGGCCCTCAAAACCACCGACGTTGGGAGATCAGCTTGAAGCCTGGAGAAGATCCTGCACAGGCTGCAACGCCCGAAGCTACGTGGAATTTCTTAAGCCGCTGGTTGACTCCAGAAGATGGTGAACTGTGGCGTCAGAGCAGCTACCGCTTTCATGCCTTGGTGGCAGAGCGTTGGCGCGAAGGTCGCGTATTTTTAGCTGGCGATGCAGCGCACATGCAACCTCCCTTTTTGGGTCAGGGCATGTGCCAAGGTGTGCGCGATGCAGCCAATTTGGCCTGGAAACTCACATCTGTTTTGAAAGGCAATGTGAAAGGCCTTTCTGCAGAAAAACTACTAAATAGTTACGGTGAAGAACGCAAAGCCCACGTGACTGAACTCACCTCGCGCATCAAAGCTGTAGGCGCTGTGGTTTGTGAACGCGATGTTGAAAAAGCGCGTGCACGAGATTTCAAACTGCTCAGTGACTGTGGTGGTATTGTGAAAGATACGCCAAGGCAAGATGTCTTGCCTGCATTGACCACTGGTTTGATTTTTCCAAGTCCAGGTGCTGGCACATTGTTTCCGCAACCGCGCATGCAAGCAGGCCAGCTGATGGATCATTTGCATGGGTACCAGTGGCGCTGGGTGACGGATGGCACCCTCACAATCATCGTGCCGCAAGGTGTTAACACGGTTGATTTGACTGTTGAACCAGAAGCTGAAGGCGTTGTAGCCCTTTGGATGCAACGTCATGGCGTGAATGCTGCGTTGGTGCGGCCTGATCATTATGTTTTTGCAAGCGCATCCAATGAGTCTGATGCCCAAAAATTATTTGCAAATTGGCAAGCCCACTTAGAATAAATTTACAAGGAGACAAGCGCATGAAAAGACGTCAATTTACCCAAGCCACTTTGTGGGTGGCCGCAGGTTCGCATGCAGGTTCTTTTGTTTCTAGCGTCAACGCGCAAAGCTGGCCCGACAAACCGGTTAAATGGACCTTGTCACAACCACCTGGTTCGGGTCCTGACAATGTGGCGCGCATCTTGTCGGATCGCTTGGCCAAACTCTGGGGCCAAGCTGTGGTGATTGACAACAAACCGGGTGGTCAAAATACCATTGGTGCACTGGCTGCAGCAAGGTCTGCGCCCGATGGCAGTAACTTTTACTTTGCCACCACAGCGGCTTTGGTCACCAATCCACTGCTCTTTAAAAGCTTGCCTTACGACACAGCCAAAGACTTTGTGCCAGTGGCTTTTATTGCCCGCAGTCCCTTTGCCTTGCTGGTTAAAGCTGACGCCAACATTGCAAGTCTCGATGATTTAATAGTCAAGTCCAAAGCTTCAGCCGGAAAGTTGAGCTTAGGCAACGAAGGCCCGCGTACCTTCAGCGGCATGATTGCGCGTTTGTTCAACGCGCGTGCTGGCGCTGGTGCCAACTTGGTGGCGTATGCCAATGTGGGTCAGGGCACCACCGATCTCTTGGGCGGCCACGTGGATGCCATGGTGGCCGACCTGGCCAGCACCGCACCCTTGATCCGTCAGGGCAAGTTGCGAGTATTGGCTACTTCTTCTGCCAAGCGTATACCAGGTTGGGAAAACGTCCCCGCATTGTCTGAGAAACTGCCTGGTTTCGATATGGTGGGATGGTTTGCTGTGGTGGCACCGACAGGGACATCAGCTGCGGCCATTGAGCGCAGCAATCGCGACATCAACGCCCTGTTAGCCGACAAAGAAGTGGCCGATCGCATTGCCACCATTGGCCCCTTGGTTGACAGCAGCATGAACGTGGAAGCGGTAGGTGCTTTCCTGCGTAGCGAATCAATTCGCTGGCAATCCATTGCCAAAGAAATTGGTGTTCTACCCGAGTGATACTGAGGCTTTAAATAAATTCTAAAATATTGCCTATGGAAATCAAGGTCAACTTTCTCGACAAGCTTCGTGTGGAAGCCAAGTTCGATGACTTCACGGTGGTGGCCGACCAGCCCATCCGATACAAAGGCGATGGTTCAGCCCCAGGCCCGTTCGATTATTTTTTAGCTTCGTCGGCTTTGTGTGCGGCTTACTTCGTCAAGCTGTATTGCCTCACGCGCAACATCTCGACAGAAAATATTCGTCTCTCGCAAAACAACATTGTGGATCCGGAGAACCGTTACCAGCAGATTTTCAAAATCCAAGTTGAATTGCCGCCTGAAATTTCAGAAGTCGATCGGCGTGGTATTTTGAATTCGATTGAGCGCTGTACTGTAAAAAAAGTGGTTCAAGCTGGCCCCGAATTTGTCATCGAAGAAGTAGCCAATCTAGATGCCGATGCGCAGTCCTTGCTTAGCCTAAAACCATCGGCTGAAACCAACACCTTTATCCTTGGCAAAGACTTGCCCTTAGAGCAAACCATTGCCAACATGTCTGGCATCTTGGCCAACTTGGGCATCAAGATTGAAATTGCCTCATGGCGCAACATCATTCCCAATGTGTGGTCTTTGCACATTCGAGATGCGCATTCGCCCATGTGCTTTACCAACGGCAAAGGCGCTACCAAAGAAAGCGCACTGGCTTCTGCATTGGGCGAGTACATTGAGCGCCTTAACAACAACCA
>CAMBXY010000058.1 GCA_945871945.1 Bordetella parapertussis | reverse complement strand
CAAGATGGCGCGCAGCAAATAGGGATTGACGCCGTGGTAATCGGCCGCGGCCGCTATGCATTTTTTCAGTGGTTTTGTGTTGATCTGCGCCGGTGCGGTGGCCATGGCGCTACCTAGGCTTAGACCGAACAGCATGAAAAATAGGCTGAATCTGAAAAACCTCAGAAAAGGAAAAAAGAGTAATAAATTAACCATGAAAACCTCAAAAAGTACAATTTAAAGTTACTTTAATTGATTTACCGCTTAATTGTGAATACCTATATACCTATTTAAGTGTGAAATTTGCTAAATAACGACACAAAAGGACTCTCAATTCCGTGAATATGCCCTTTTTGGTGTTTACAACTGGGCGCATAATCTCGGTTTTCGCTTTCAAAGACCTGTCATGGCTATCACGGTTTGGACCATCATTGCTGGCACCTTGTGTGCAGGCGTAGGCAGTGTTTTATTGGCAGCCCTGCTGGCACGCGCCTTGATGGCACGCTTTACCCAGCATTTGCTCAGTTTGGCCGCCGGCGCTTTGCTGGCGACAGCTTTTTTGCATTTATTGCCCGAGGCTTTCGAGTCCGGTACCGAGCCACACAGTTTGTTTCTGACCTTGCTACTGGGCTTGGTCTTCTTTTTTCTGTTGGACAAGGCCGAGTTATGGCACCACGGCCATGAACACGGTCATGGACATGGCCATGGGCATGGCTCCCATGACCACCCGGATTCGCAGGACGAGGCGTCTGCATCAGGTTTGGCGGGCAGTTGGGCGGTACTGACCGGCGACAGCGTGCATGCCTTTGGCGATGGGGTGTTGGTAGCTGCCGCCTTCATGACCAATTTCAGTCTGGGTGTGGCGGCATCGGTGGCGGTGCTGGCGCATGAAATTCCCCACCATATGGGCGATTTGGCTGTGTTGCAACGCGGCTTAGGTCAGGGGCGCCAAGCTTTATTCAAACTGTGCATGGCTGGTGGTGTGACGGTGGTGGGCGGTTTAGCGGGTTTTTTCTTGATCAAAGGCCATGAAACTTGGTTGCCGTTTTTGCTGGTGGTGGCCAGCAGCAGCTATGTGTATGTGGCTTTGGCTGACCTGATACCGCAATTGCAAAAAAGACTGTCTGCATCGGCCACCGCCATGCAAGTGCTTTGGTTATTTGCGGGCATTGCCATGGTCACCGCTGTGGTGCAGTGGATGCATATGCATTAAGCCTGCGCACAAGGCAGGCCAGGCGTGTTGCACCATTCGCTCCAGCTGCCGGCATAAAGCGCAGTAGAACCCAAACCGGCAACTTCCATGGCCAGCAGGTTGGGAATGGCGCTGATGCCACTGCCGCAGTGGTGCACCACGCTGCTGGCGTCACGACCGTTAAGCAAAACGGTAAATTCTGCCGCCAATTCAGCGGGGCTTTTCATGAAACCTTGGGCGTTGAGATTGGTATTGAAGGGCCGGTTGAGCGCGCCAGGGATATGCCCAGCCACGGGGTCGAAAGGTTCGGTCTCGCCCTTATAGCGCGCAGCAGATCGAGCGTCGACAAGGGTTTGCGCTGGGCGCCCCATAGCCGCAAACACCTCGGCAGTGTGTTTCAACACCAGCAACGGCTCGCGTAAAGTAAATTCCGCTTGCGTTACTGGCAAAGCCGGCCCACTGGCCAGCGCACCACCGGCCCCCGCCCAGGCTTGCAAGCCGCCATCGAGTACCGCCACCGCTTCGTGGCCACACCACTTAAGCATCCACCACAAACGCCCGCAATAGTTCATGCCTTGGCGGTCGTAGACCACCACTTGCGTGTGTTCGCTGATGCCACAAGCGCTCAACCACAGGGCGAAGTGTTCACGCGAGGGCAGGGGGTGTCTGCCGCCGTTGACCGCCAGTGCGGGGTTGTGGCTGGCCAAATCGGTGTTGATGTCGGCAAACAAAGCACCGGCTATATGCTGCTCTTCAAACTGGGCGCGTCCGGCCTCGGGCTTGGCCAAGTCGGCGCTGCAGTCGATGACCACGGCAGAAATGGCCTTTAACTGTTCAACAGAAATTAAAGTGCTGTACATGGCTTATTTAACTGGAGCTGGCCATTCGGCGTTTGTACCACTCATGGAAATGCTGCATGCCGTCTTCCATGGGGCTTTGGTAGGGGCCCACTTGGTTGTCGCCTCGCTGCATCAGGGCCAAACGACCTTGGTCCATGCGTTCGGCGATTTCATCGTCTTCCACGCAGGTTTCCATATAGGCGGCGCGTTGCACTTGCACAAAATCGCGCTCGAAAGCGACGATTTCCTCGGGGTAGAAGAACTCGACCATGTTCATGGTTTTGCGCGGCCCTATGGGGTGCAAGGTAGACACGGTAAGCACATGCGGATACCACTCGACCATGATGTGCGGGTAGTAGGTCAACCAAATCGCACCGTGCTGGGGTGGCACACCGTTGCTGTACTGCAGCAAGGCTTGGTGCCAGCGCTCGTACACCGGACTTCCGGCTTTACCCAAACGATTGGCGACACCCACGGTTTGCACCGAATACTCGTCTTTTAATTCCCATTGCAAATCGTCGCAGGTGACAAAGTTGCCAAGCCCTGGGTGAAACGGTCCTACGTGGTAGTCCTCAAGGTAAACCTCGATAAAGGTTTTCCAGTTGTAGTTGCACTCATGCATTTCTATATGGTCAAGGGCGTAGCCGCTGAAGTCGAGTTGACTGCGCGGGCCCATGCCGGCCAAGTCGGCCAGCACATCACGCCCTTGGGCTTCAAACAGCAAGCCATTCCATTCTTGCAGCGGGTAATTTTGCAGGTTCAGGCAAGGGTCATGCTGGAAATGCGGTGCGCCCAGCAACTGACCTTGACCGGAATAGGTCCAACGGTGAAGCGGGCACACCACATTGCCGCCCATGGCGCGCGCCGGGTCGTTGAGGTTGCCGCGTCCCTTGAGCATGACTGCTTGGCGGTGGCGGCAGACATTGGAGATAAGTTGAATGCCTTGCGGGGTGTGCACCAAGGCGCGCCCCTCGTTTTCATGGGCGAGCGCATGGTAGTCGCCCACCTCGGGCACAGACAAGGTGTGGCCGACATAACGCGGACCATGCTTGAACAGATGTTCGATTTCACGCTGGTACAGCGCTTCATCGAAATAACTCGACACTGAGAGTTGGCCACAGGCCTGCTGCAGTTGAAGACTTAAATCAGACATGGAGGACCTGACCTAAAGACTCCCCACAGGGAGAATGAACAAAAAACTGGGGCTACCCAGGCGGAAGCGGATTGTAGCCTCGACTTTTAGCAAAATTCATGTTTTTAAAAGATTAAATCACCCGCCTACAATGGTTTTTAACTTTTAAATACAGTGTGGCATGAGCAAATCTAAACCGTCGTCTTCCACTGCTGCACCTGAGCAGTCGGTTCCTGAAAGCTACGAAGCCGGTTTGCATGAGCTGGAGTCTTTGGTCGCACACATGGAATCGGGCCAATTGCCATTAGCGCAACTTTTACAAAGCTACCAACGCGGCGCTTTTTTGCTTAACCACTGCCGCGAACAATTGCAGGCGGTAGAGGCGCAAATCAAGGTGTTGGAAGCGGGCAACTTGAAACAGTGGAGCGGCAACGAATGAAGGCATTCAATTTCAACCAATGGAGCCAAAGCAACTTGGCTGCTATCGAATTGGCCTTGGACGACAACGTGCCCGCCTACGCGCCTGCTGGCTTGGGAGAGGCCATGCGTTATGCGGTATTGGATGGCGGTAAACGTTTGCGTCCGCTGCTGGTGTTGGCCAGCATGGAGGCCAGCGCTGCCGGTCAGCAAGCCGGATGGATGCAAGACGCGGCGATGCGCGCGGCTTGCGCCGTCGAGTTGATTCACGCCTACAGCTTGGTGCATGACGACATGCCGTGCATGGACAACGATGTGCTGCGCCGAGGCAAGGCCACGGTGCATGTGAAGTTTGGTCAAGCCCAAGCTTTGTTGGCGGGTGACGCTTTGCAGTCGCTGGCGTTTGAGTTGATTACCCCGGACGACAGTGATATTCCAGACGCGGTTCAAACCAAGTTGTGCGCTTTGTTGGCACGCGGCGCCGGTCACGCCGGCATGGCGGGTGGGCAAGCGATTGATCTGGCCAGCGTGGGCATGGCCCTGGACGCAGATGCCTTGCGGCATATGCACCGCTGCAAAACTGGTGCTCTGTTGGAAACCAGCGTGTTGATGGGTGCGCTTTGTGGCGACGCGTCTGCACGCGCCTTTGACGCGCTTCATGTTTTTGCAGAAGCCATGGGCGTGGCCTTTCAGGTGGTCGACGATATTTTGGATGTCACCGCAAATTCAGCCGTGCTGGGCAAAACCGCTGGCAAAGATGCGGCTGACAACAAACCCACCTATGTGTCTTTGCTGGGCTTGGCGGGCGCTCGCCAAGAAGCCAAAGATTTGGCTGAACAAGCCCAAGCCGCATTGATTAAAAGCGCTTTGCCCAATACCCAAGCCTTGCGGGCTTTGACGGATTGGGTTTTACATCGTCAACACTGAGTGAAGGAATAAACCATGGCTTTGCTGATTTTGGGATTGGTGCTTTTTTTAGGCGCGCACTCCACCCGCATATTTGCTGAAAACTGGCGTCAAGCTGCCTTAGAGCGATTGGGCGACAAAGCCTTCAAAGGCGCCAATGCCTTGGTGTCTTTGGTCGGCTTTGGGTTGCTGATCTATGGTTTCGATCAAGTGCGTTGGGACAGCCCCGCGTTGTGGGCGCCGCCCGTGTGGGTCAAGCATGTCGCGGCCTTGCTGATGTTGCTGTCTTTGGTATTGCTGGCTAGCGCCTATGCGCCGCGCAATGCCATCAAGGCCAAACTGCATCACCCCATGGTGTTGTCGGTCAAGGTCTGGGCCTTGGCGCATTTGCTGGCCAACCCCCGCGTAGCCGATTTGGTGTTGTTTGGCGCTTTTTTGCTGTGGTCGGTGCTTAATTTTCGTGCTGCGCGAAAGCGTGACCGCTTGGCCGCTGCCTCTGCGCAAGAAACCGGCGAAGCTGGCACATTACCCGCGCCCGAGGTCTCCTTGGCTGCCACATTGCGTGCTGTTGGCATAGGCGTGGTGGTGTGGGCATTTTTGCTTTCCCGTGGCCATGTTTGGTTGTTTGGTGTCAGCCCCCTAGGATAACCCTTAGGTAATTGATGGTTGACAATTCATAGTGTCATGTTAAATTGACACTGTGGATGTCGCTTGGTTGGTCCAAAGCGATGGTTACCACGTCAACTTTGGGGGCTCCCATGAGCATGCCAGAACGCATTGAAGCCGCGCTAGAGCTGCATTTTTCCCATATTCAGTCGCTCAGCGCACCGCCACGATTGATGTCGGCCATGCGCCACGCGGTGTTTCCAGGCGGTGCACGCATTCGCCCACAGCTGTGTTTGGCGGTTGCCAAGGCCTGTGGCGACGACGCACCAGCGCTTTCAGACGCTGCAGCAGTGGCGATTGAAATCATGCATTGCGCCTCCTTGGTTCACGACGATATGCCGTGTTTTGACGATGCCGATACTCGCCGCGGCCAAATCACTGTGCACAAGCAATATGGCGAGCCTTTGGCCCTGCTCACGGGCGACGGCTTGATTGTCATGGCCTACCAAGTCTTGGCGCGAGCCGGTCGTGTCCATCCCACTCGTTTGGTTGAACTCATCTGCACCATCAGCGATGGCGTGGGCGCCCCCGACGGCATCGTTGCGGGTCAAGCCTGGGAGTGCGAAACCAAGGTCGCCTTAAGCCAATACCAACGCGCCAAAACCGGCGCTTTGTTTGTCGCGGCTACTTGTGCCGGCGCGCAGGCCGCGGGCGTCAACCCTGCGCCTTGGCGCTCACTGGGCGAGGCCTTGGGCGAGGCCTACCAAGTGGCGGATGATATTCGCGACGTCATGGGCCACGCCGACACCTTGGGCAAGCCTGTGGGTCAAGACGCGCAGCATGGTCGACCCAGCGCTGCTGCCGATTTGGGGCTGGCGGGTGCTTTGGCGTATTTTCAAAAATTGATGAATGCAGCGGTTCACTCTGTCCCTGCCTGTGGCAACCGCCAAGCCATGCAGCAATTGGTGCGCATGGAGTCCGAGCGCTTGGTTCCTCAGTCTGCCTATGAGCAGATCCAGCAAAAACTCACGACAGTCAAGATCCGGGCCAACGCCTAATGTGAGTTTGCGATGACCCCAAAGAGTCTCGATCTTGCCAAGGCGGGCTCGCTTTCGGGCAAGTCTCGCCCCAGTTGGCGTAGCAAAATAGACAAGCGCTTGGATGCGTGGATGACCGCGCCTGGGTTTTACCGCTGGGCGATAGGCAATCCGCTGACCCGCTGGATCACACGCCGGCGCGCTTCTCAACTGTTTAATTTAATGGCGGGTTTCGTGCATTCGCAGGTGCTGCTGTCTTGTGTGCGCTTAGGGTTATTGGAGAAGCTGCGCGATGGCCCGCAAACTCTGCAACAGCTGGCCCAAGCATGCGAGATCGGTGCGCCTGCTTTGCAGCGTTTGCTGCATGCTGCGGTCTCCTTGCGTTTGCTTGAATTGCGCGGACCCAGTCTTTATGGCCTGGGTGCCTTGGGCGCGCCTGTGGCGGCGGATGTGGGCTTGCGGTTGATGATTGAGCACAACGCGGTGCTGTTTGACGATATGCGCGACACCGTGGCCTTGCTGCGCGACGAAATTCAACCGCATATGCAAGCCTATTGGCCGTATATGAATGGCGACAAGCCGCCAACTTGGGAAACCGATAAGGTGGCTCGCTATTCCGAGCTGATGTCGACCTCGCAACGCTTTGTCATCGAAGAGTTGTTAGCGTCTTACGATTTTTCTCGCCATCGCTGCGTGCTGGATGTGGGCGGTGGGCAAGGTGGTTGGATCACTGCTTTGGGCCAGCAGCACACAGACTTGCAACTGATGCTGTTCGACTTGCCACCGGTGGCGGCTTTGGCCAACACTCGCTTCCAAGCCAATGGCTTGTCTGACAGAGCCAGTGCGCTGGGCGGCAGTTTCATCAGCGACCCTTTGCCCAAGGGGGCAGATTTGGTCACCTTGGTGCGGGTGGCCCACGATCACCCTGACGCCACCGTCAAAGCATTGCTGAAATCCATTTACCAAGCCCTGCCAACAGGCGGCATGCTGCTGCTGGCCGAACCCATGGCAGAGGCTTCAGGCGCGCATTCGGTGGGTGACGCTTATTTCCACTTTTATTTGTTGGCCATGGGGTCTGGGCGACTGCGTACCCCTCAAGAGCTGAAAAGCCTTATCACAGAGGCTGGATTTGAACGGGTGGTGGATGTTGCTAACCCCATGCCCTTGCATACCCGCCTGCTGCTGGCGCAGAAAAATTAAGTGTTTTCCCTAGTTTTAAGATAAAAACGTCAATTCAGGTTGACACAATGCCCCGTCAACATAAAAATACAAAGCATGAAAGCCCAAGCCATTGTTTTTGATGCCCCCCGCGAGTTGTCGGTCAAGCTTCTTGACCTGCGCGAACCGGGTGCAGAAGACCTTGTGGTCGAGGTCGCTTACAGCGGCATCAGCACCGGCACCGAGCGCTTGCTCTGGACGGGCACCATGCCAGCCTTTCCTGGCTTGGCCTACCCCCTAGTGCCTGGCTATGAAACAGTGGGTGTGGTTAAACATGCCCCTGCGGCTTCGCCTGTCAAAGAGGGTGAGTGGGTGTTTGTGCCAGGCTCCTACACCTTCACGGGCGCGCACAACCTGTTTGGTGGCGCAGGCGCCACCATGGTGGTGCCGCACAGCCGTGTCATTCCCGTCGATGCACAACTGGGTGCCAATGCCGTGTTGTTGGCTTTGGCGGCTACTTCTTATCACGCGGTATCCATTGGCGGCAAGCGTGACCCCATCATTGCCCCCGACCTCATCGTCGGTCATGGTGTCATGGGTCGCTTGCTGGCGCGTTTGGTGGTGGCTGCGGGTCTGCCTGCCCCCACGGTGTGGGAAACCAACCCCGTGCGTCAACTGGGCGGCAAAGGTTACAGCGTGATTCACCCCGATGAAGACACCCGCAAAGACTACCAAGCCATTTATGACGTGAGTGGCGACGGCACTTTGCTCAACAGCTTGATCTCCCGTTTGGCCCATGGCGGCGAGGTGGTGCTGGCGGGCTTTTACACCCAAGATTTGTCATTTGCCTATCCGCCTGCTTTCATGCGTGAAGCACAAATACGTGTCGCCACCGAATGGAAAAAACCCGATTTGCTGGCTGTCACCGAACTGATACACAACGGTCGCTTGTCCTTGGATGGCTTACTAACCCACACCGAAACGCCTGATAAAGCACTCGAAGCCTATGAGATTGCCTTTAGCGACCCCCATTGTTTGAAGATGGTTATGGACTGGAGAAATTGATGAGCACTGCCAACGAAAAACCTGTTCAATTTGTCGACCGCCTGCGTCAAGAGGCGTTTGTTGAGCCAGACGCGGTGCACACCGGCGAAGTCACCAAAGAAACCCAAATCATTGCCATTTACGGCAAGGGCGGCATTGGTAAAAGTTTCGCCTTGGCCAACCTCAGTTACATGATGGCCCAGCAGGGCAAAAAAGTATTGCTGATCGGTTGCGACCCCAAGAGCGACACCACCAGTTTGTTGTTCGGTGGCAAGGCCTGTCCCACCATCATCGAAACCTCTTCCAAGAAAAAACTCGCTGGCGAAGAGGTCAAGATTGGCGACGTTTGCTTCATCCGCGACGGCGTGTATGCCATGGAGTTGGGTGGCCCCGAGGTGGGTCGCGGTTGCGGTGGACGCGGCATCATCCACGGTTTTGAAACCCTTGAAAAGCTCGGTTTTCACGAGTGGGGCTTCGACTTTGTGTTGCTCGACTTCCTTGGCGACGTGGTCTGTGGCGGTTTTGGTTT
>CAMBXY010000057.1 GCA_945871945.1 Bordetella parapertussis | reverse complement strand
AACAATTGGAGCTTGCAATGGCAGCAATAGGTTTAGTCGTTTTGATGATCGCCGTGTTCGGTGTGTTCGTTGCCCACGGTGGCGATTTGACACCTGTGATCAAGGCCGCGCCTTGGGAATTCGCCCAGATTTTTGGTGCGGCTGTGGCTGCCAGCATGATCAGTAACAGTGGTGCCGCGGTAGGCACGGGTTTTGGTGCTGTGGGTAAAGTATTCAAAGGCCCGAAGTACCACAAGGATGATTATTTGTCCGTCATTTTGGTGGTGTCTAAAATTCTCAAAACCCTCAAAGCCGAGGGCGCGGTGGCTCTAGAGCCGCATATTGAAAACCCAGAATCTAGCGCGATTTTTGCTGAATACCCGCCGATGTTGCAAGACCATGCTTTGATGGGCTTGATTTGTGACACGATTCGTTTGATGGTGGTGTCCTCAGGCAACTTAAGCCCTTACGCGGTCGAAGACGTGATGACCGCTTCGATTAAAAACCACCACCACCACGAGATGGCCAACGCCGGTTTTTGGGCGAGCATGGAAGGCGCCTTGCCGGCGCTGGGTATTGTGGCCTGTGTGCTGGGTGTGGTGAAGACCATGGGCGCGATTGACCAACCCCCACCTGTGCTGGGTGCTTTGATTGGCAGTGCGCTGGTGGGTACGTTCATGGGTGTGTTGTTGGCTTACGGTGTCGCCGGTCCTTTTGCGGTGCGTATCGGGCAGGTCATCGAAGAAGACAATGAAATCTACAAATGCGTACAACAACTCATTGTTGCCAATTTGCATGGCCACCCCATGCCACTGGTGATCGAGGCTGCCAGGTCGGTCATCAACAGCCACAACAAGCCGTCATTTGGAGAAATCTTTGACGGTATGCGAGGCAAATAAACATGGCTGAAGCAACTGCCGCCGACGCAGACGCCCTCGCTGACGACTCTCCTGCAGAAGCCGCGCCCGAAGCGGCGGCAGCAGCTGGCACTGCAGCGCTGGCCCCCGTCATCATCATCAAGAAAATTGAAGATGGTCACGGCGGCGCCCACGGCGGTGCTTGGAAGATTGCCCTGGCCGACATGATGACCGCCATGATGGCCTTCTTTTTGTTGATGTGGTTGCTGGGTGCCTCCAACGCCGACCAACGCAAAAGTATTGCCGACTATTTCAAACCCACCTCGCACAGCTTGATACCTGTGGGTCAGTTGGCTGGCTCGAATGGCGTTTTGGGTGGTCGCTCCATCATCGACCCCGATGCTTTTCCTTATGGTTCACGCCAAACCGGATTGCTCGAGCGCTTGACGCCCAAGTCCGAGGGCGGGCCCAACCCGGACACCGACCCTGGCCCCGAAAATGAAAACGAGGCCAAAGACCCGTCCAAGGGTGGCAAAGGCGAGGGCTTGGGCCAAGGCGCGGGCGGCCAAGGCGAGGGCGGCGCTGACCCCGACAAACTCAGCAAAGCCGAACGCCAAGCCATAGCTGCTGAGCAAGACAAAGAAAACTTTGAAAAGCTCGAACAAGAGCTGAAAGAGAAGTTGTCTGAAAACAAAAAATTCGAGTCCTTGAAAGACAAGGTGTCGATCAGCCGTGACAAAGACGGTTTACGCATCGAAATCATCGACAACGCCGACTTTGCGATGTTCCCAAGCGGAGGCGTGGGCATGCAGGGCAAGGCTGCAGCTTTAATTGCCGAAGTGGCTGCCTCCTTGGGTGGCATGCCCAACCAAGTGGCCATCCGTGGTCACACCGATGCCGTGCCTTTCCAAAATCCTGAGGGCAAGAACAACTGGTCTTTGTCTGCCGAACGCGCCGAAGTCACGCGTCAAATTTTGCAGAAAAAAGGCATCAATGAAGTGCGTTTCAAACGCATCGAGGGTGTGGCCGATACCGACCCGTTCAACCCCAAAGATAAATTTGATCCGCGCAACCGTCGCATGAGCATCACTGTGCTCAACCAAGACCCGAAATAAATCAGGCGGTTCTGAGGTCGTATTTGTTGATCTTCTCGATCAAGGTGGTGCGCTGAAGATTGAGCAATTTGGCGGTGCGCGAGACATTGCCTTGCGAACGCTCCAAAGCTTGCTCGATGATGTTGCGCTCAATCTCGGCCAAACGGTCTTTCAGCGATATGCCCTCGGGCGGTAAATGCGGCATGCCTTGGGCCAACATGATGATGCTCTCCACCTCGTTGTCTTGCGGCACGGGTTGATCCACCATGCCAGCAGACTCGGCCATTTCGGCCAGCACTTCGGGCGGCGGCGTCATGTCTTGCGACACACACGGCCCCATCTTCAGCAACATCTCGGCTTGAACCGGTACCAGCCCTTTGGGCAGCAAACTCGGCGGGATGGAGCGAATGTCCAACTCTTGCCCGGCATACAAGGTGCTAAAGCGGTCCATCAAATTGGTCAGTTCGCGCACATTGCCAGGCCATGGGTAGTTGACCAAGGCGTCTAAGAATGCGGGGTTAAAACTTATGCTCTGCGATTGCGGCGATTTGTAACGTGATGCGTAAAAATGCAGCAATTCAGGAATGTCTTGACAGCGCTCGCGCAGAGGCGGCGTGACCACCGGCAACACATTAAGACGATAGTACAAATCTTCACGAAAGCGTCCCGCTTGAATTTCTGTTTCTAAATCGCGGTGTGTGGCGGCAATGACACGAACATCGATAGGAATTTGCCTGGTCGACCCCACGGGGTCAATCACCCGCTCTTGCAGCACACGCAGCAATTTGACCTGCATGTCCAGCGTCATATCGCCAATTTCATCCAGAAAAATCGTCCCGCCATGGGCCAGCTCGAAGCGCCCAATGCGGTCAGCCACTGCGCCTGTGAAAGATCCTTTGCGGTGGCCAAAGAGTTCACTTTCCAATAACTCTTTGGGAATGGCTGAGCAATTAATAGGTACAAAAGCGCCGCCCAAACGGTCGGATTGTTCGTGCAAAGAACGCGCCAGCAACTCCTTGCCCGTGCCACTTTCGCCCGTGATAAGTACCGTGGCAGCCGAGTTGGCGATGGTGGAGATCAGGCGGCGCAGGGCCTGCGCAATCGGGCTGTTACCGATGAAATGAGAAGGGGATTTCATGCTTGTAGGTATTGTGACCAGCGGGTCAAATACGGCAAGTCGTCAAAAGTATTCCACCCCAACCAAAGAAAGATTTTAAAGAAGCGCCGCTGTGCGCCGATTCATAGCTTGTACCCGATTGAAGACAGCGTGTGAGGATGTGCCACACACGGCTGACTCCCCCTAAAGAGGAAATTGCCATGATCTACCGAATTGCTCTTGCTGTTAGCGCACTGTCTGGCTTGACTGCTTGCGAAACCATTCACAGTTTGACTGCCCCAGCGAATGCACCTGTGGTGGCCATTGGCGCGCCTGCCGGTGCGCAAGCCCCCCGCGTAGCCCCCGTGGTTGCCCCCGAGCCTTCCCCCGTCACCATGATCACCCCGATGATGGAAAAGCGCGAAACCTTTGTGGCAACAGGCTATGCAGTGATCAGTATTCAAAACCACAAAAACCCCGCCCAACAACGTTTGTTGGCCATTCGTGCGTCCAAGCTCGATGCTTACCGCGCCTTGACCGAACAGGTGTATGGCCAACAAATGGACGCCAGCACCACGGTGGCTGACATGACTGTGATGAATGACACTTTCCGCGCTCGTGTGGAAGGCGTCATCTATGGTGCCAATTTGGTCAGCATCACCCCCATCGGTGACGACACTTACGAGACCACTTTGTCGTTGGACCGCAATGCGGTGCAAGACTTGCGCACCCTGTACTTGACCCAAATCGCCGCACGCCGTTAATTCACATTCAAAGAATTGACTGCCATGCGCTCACCTTCGTTTTGCTTTGCTGTTACCGCCTTGGCTTTAAGCAGCGGCCTGCTCTCACCAGTCACCGCCCAGTCGCTGACGGCTGAAGAGCGCTTGGAGGCGATTCGCCAGTCCTTGGTTCAGCGCGCCTTAGAGGGGCCCACCCAAGTGCGGGCTACTCAATGGGTAGACGGCAACGGCGCGTTGCAAGAAAGCAGCAGTTTTGTCACCGGCATGGAAGTGCGCGGCGTGCGTATCATGGCCTATGGTCGCGACATGGACCGCCAGCCCACAGCCACCGGCATGCAACTCGATGGCAAAACTGCTTTGGCAGCTGCCTGCGTGTCCCCTGCGGTTGACGGCGGCGTCTGGCATCAACTCAACTGGGTGGTGCGCTACGACGGACCCATGTCTGCGCAACGTCGCTATGAAGCGCAATTGATCAGCCAGCAATTTCGCCAACAAACATTCAGCGCCTCGCACCATGCCAAGAACTGGCGTGTGAGCGAGCGAAAACTCCCCGCCGACGGCTATGAGCAGTTGCTGGTCGGGCAGGGTGAGCAGCACGTGCCTTGGGTGTTGCGTGTCCGAGTGTCGGCCAGCGCTGACTCTTTTTACGCTTCCAATGTGTATGACGTCACCTGGGAATTGATGGGCCGTGGTGCGGGTCAAGACCCCGCCTACCGCGGTTCGCAGCAAATCAGCATCGATGTGCCGCGCACCGTGGGCATTGAGTCCAAGCCCTTGGCCCCCGTGGTGATGTCGCAAATCCAAGCCAGCATTCAAAAATTTCAAGAAGGCATGGAAAAAGTGCTGTCTTGTAAAGTGCCGCAGTTCCAAGTGCTGAATGTTTACGCCGGCAGCGTGCGCATTGCCGGCGGCGCTGCCAGCGGTATTCGCGTAGGAACCCAAATGGTGCTGGCAGATCGACAAAAACTGCCTCTCAGAGCTTTGGAGCCCCGCGCTTTAGAACGTTTGGCCATGGCCGAGGTGGTCTCTGTTAGCGATTATTATGCGGAACTCAAGCTCAGCGCGGGTTCAAAATTTCCCGCCAATGCGCAATGGGTCGCCATTGCACATACGCCTTGAATCTCAGGAGTGATTGACCATGTTTGCTTTCCCACAACATCTTTTCAGCAGTGTGTTTTTCTCCTTTGTGCTGATGGCTGCAGCCGGTGCTGCCGAGACGCCCCGTCAAGCACCTTTGGAGTTGCCCAAAGAGCTGATGCCCGCTGACACCCCATCGGCCAAAAAGCCCATGGCCAAGTCCATCAAACTGGCCAAGGCCGATATTCAAGACATGGTTCCTGGGTCGTCTTCTGCCGTGGTCACCCCAGTGGTCGCGGCGACCAAGCCGGTGGTCGAAGACATGGCTGCACCCGTATGGAAGACCCACACGGTTATGGCGGGCGACACCTTAGAAAAAGTGGTTAGAAAATACTATGCCAACAGCCCCTTGAAGCCCGACGTGTTGCGCGACTGGGTGGTGGTCAACAACCCGAATGTTTTCATCAAACCTAATTCGAAAAAATTGCAACCCGGCACTGTGCTGAACTTGGCTGACCAAACCGAGTTGATCCAAAAACTCATGCCCAGCGCGGCCTCTAACGCCAACGCCCAAGCAAAACCCAATACCCTGCCAGCCAACCCCTTGCCTGCACCGGTGGGCGGGGCGGCCTCACACCAAGCGGGCAATGTTCAAGCTCTGGTAGAACCCAATAAACGCAACTGGGTGCGCTACCCCTGATACCTGCTGCGCCTTGAATGGCGTCCAAGGACTTGCCAGATGCTCGGTCCCGAACTTGTGAATGCTGCCAGCCGGACAGGGCCTGTCCAAGTAGAAAACCGCTCTCTCTGGGTACAAACGCCGGTGGCACAGCAATTGGGACTGCGGGACGGGCAAATCGTCCAAGCCAATGTCGAGGTGCGCGACCAAAGAGTGCGACTGTGGGTAAAAGATTTCTTTTTTGAATTGCCCAATGGCTGGGTGCTCAAAGACGGCGACAAACCTTTTTTACGCGTCAGCCATAACGCCGGCAGTTGGGGTTTTTTGATTCAAGCCCACCCCAATGGTCAAGCCCCTGCGACAACGGCAACTCCGGTGAACCAGTTGTTTGGTGTGCAGACCCCACTGGCACGGCCCACCGATGTGGCGGCCCTAGAGCCCCAGTCCAACCGCGTGGGCATGCTGCTGATGCAGCCGCCTGGATTTGCCGCTTTTTCAAAATTAATGAGTGATGTGGCGCAAGGCAGTTGGATCACCCAAACCGAGCTCGGCCCTTGGCTGCAACGTCTACTGCAGCAACGCAATTCTTTGGCGCAAATGAACCCCAGCATGTTGCGTAAAGCCGTGTTGGGTCAGTCGCGCAGCATCGAAAGTATGTTGTTGCAAGGCCAAGAGGGCGCGGATGACCCCAAAACACTGCTGAAGAATTTATTGGGTTTGCTCAGCGAAGCCTCGGTAAAGCCGGTGGACAAAGACAGCTTGCGCCAATTACAAGATGCCAGCGGCGAATTCGAGGCCGCCCAAGCCCAGAGTGCGCAAAAAATGCAGCAAGGCGAGCTCTCTTTGCATGTCATCTTGCCGTTCGTCGACGCCGATCCGGTTGATTTGCATTTTCAGCGTCCCCCGCGCAAAAAAGGCCAAGAAGAACCGCCCTTGAGTGTGGACATCCATTCGCGCAGCCGCGTCTTGGGTGAGGTGTGGCTGAATACCCAAATCTCCAAAGGCAGCGATGTGGATTTGGTGATGTGGGCTTTGCGCGGCGAAGTGGCGCATTTGGCGAAAGAACGCTCGGGCGAGTTGGGCCTAGAGTTGGGCGCGGCGGGCTTGCAGTTGCAGTCGTTTCAAATTTTCAACGCCCCGCGTCCACTGGCGCGGGTGGGCGAGTCCTCGGGTACGCGTGGATCGGTCATCGATTTAAGGGCGTGAAACTATGAAAGCGCCTTTTGAAGCTGTTGCCCTTGAGTACGGCAAACAAAAAACCCCCCGCGTGGTGGCCAAAGGCCAAGAGGAATTGGCGTTGCGCATCATCACCGAGGCCAAGCGCCAAGGCATTTATGTGGCCGAAGATCCGCAGCTGTTGGCGCTCTTGAGTCGGCTCGATGTGGGGGAAGAAATCACGCAAGACATGTACACCGCTGTGGCGGTGATTTTGTCTTGGGTCTATTGGTTAAAAGGCATGCAGCCTGGGGACGAAGCCAAGGCAGAGCCTGAGGCACCGGCTGCAAAAGCGGATGATCAAGCCTCGTTATAGCCGCGCATGCGTTTGAGGCGTTTAATTTGACCGAGTCGGTCATATACCTCTACCGGGCTGGTGGGGTCGTTCACATTCAAGCTTTCCAAGGCGCCACGGATGGCGTCGAGTTTGCGCAAAATTAAAATTTCATTGCGTCTGTGCATATCGCGGCAAGTCACCATGCGTTGGCGAAAGGGTGTCCATTCGGGGCCGAGACGGTCGGCGTCTTCGGGTTGGCGCACGCCGGTGAGTTGACTGAGATCGGCCAAGATATGGTTTTTCTCATTCAGCAGTTCTTCAAAAGCATCCAAGTCTTGTTCTTTGAGTGCATTGAATTCCTCGTCGAGCAAGTCCGTCAAGCGGTCTAACTGCACATCGGCGTAAGGCACGGCTTGGGGTGCTTCAAGAAGGGCTTGTGCATTCATGGAAAAGTCCTTGGGGTGATCAGATCATTTTTTCCAACGCGACAAAGTTTTCAGCGATGCGGCGGGGATTGATCGGGTAGTTGCCTTCGCGCAGCGCAGTTTTGATCGCTTCAACTTTGGCGCGGTCAAAGTCAGGTGCATCTTTGATGCGTTCAGCGACCTTGCTCAGGTTGACGGTGTCAGCATTTTGAGGTGCTGGCGCGGGCGCAGCCTTGGCTTCAGGAGCAGGTGCGCTTTTGACAGCTTTGGATTTGCTTTCTAGCTTTTCCAAAGATGCGCGCGATGCTGCATTGCTGGCAATTCTGGCGTTATTTGAAACAGGGTCAGACATGATGATTCCTTAAGAAAGAATGTGGAGTTTATCTAAAGCTACACGATGGAAGTATCGACCCCAAATCTTGAGACTTGAGGGCTGTACAACAAAAAAATGGACAAAATTTTAAAAGAATCATTTTGTACTCATTACAAACCGCGAGCCGTGTTCATGCCGGTCACTACCGCTGTCAAGAATCGGCCCGACTCGGGGTTTTTCAAGCGAATTTGGTCGCCCAAAGTGCCATCTTGTTGGGCTTCAGCCCGAACTGTGATTAAAAAACCTTTGCCTTCGCCCACCGCCACCAACACTTGTTGACCGCGTTTGACCAAGGTCGAGGACTTCAAGTCCTGCAAGCGCAGGGGGGTGTTGGCAGGCAAATCGCGCTGCAACTCCATATTGATCATCTCGCGCTCATCGCCCACCAAACGGCTTTCGTAAGCAGGAACAGGCATATCGGCTTGTTTGAACATGCCCGCTTGCAAGACGGTGCCGCGCTTGAGTGACTGAGTGGAGACCCACACGGCGCGGCTGACATTGCTGTTTTTACTGGCTTGGCTGATTTGGTTACCCAAGGTGTTTTTCACCTGAACCATCACAAAGTGTTGCCACAAAGGTTGGGCGCAACGGGCGCGCACGCTTTGTTTATTGCCAAAAGGTTGGTCAAAAACAATGTCTTGGTTGCAGGCTTGGATTTTGATGCGGCTGTCCATGGGCAGGATGGAAACCAAGGTGGGATCGATTTTCAGCGTATCAACCACCCATTGTTTGGCACCCAGTTCCAGCACGGGCCAAGCGCTGGCGGCGACAGGCGCATTCTGCGCTTGGGTGAGGGAGAGCACGCTGCCCAAGAGCACGGCTACCAACGCCCTGGCGCCACGGGCGGGTCTGGGAAGTGTCTGGAAGGTACGGCACAGCAATTGCAAGATGGTCTCCAAGGGTGTGAAAGTTTTGACGTTTTAGCGTCATGCCTACACCCGATGCAAATTTGATGCCAACCGAGTTTCAACCCAGAGTCGAACGCAAAATGAACTTCAATGTTGATCCCAAAGCACTCGTTAAAACAACGTTTGTCAATC
>CAMBXY010000056.1 GCA_945871945.1 Bordetella parapertussis | reverse complement strand
TTCGGAAATCAACATGCCAGCGACAAAAGCGCCCAGTGCCAAGCTAAGTCCTGCAAGCTCAGTGAGCCAAGCCAAGCCCAATGTGATCAACAAGACGTTCATCACAAAAAGTTCTTCGCTTTGGCGGCGAGCCACTAACAGCAGCCACCAGCGCATCATTCTCTGCCCACCGGTTAGCAACAAGGTAATCAATACTGCGGCTTTGAGCGCAGCCAGTAACAAAGCAGGTAGCAATTCCTCCGCAGGTGCATTCAGCGCAGGAATGAGAACCAACAATGGCACGACCGCCAAATCTTGAAAGAGCAACACGCCAACCACACGCTTGCCATGCTCGGTGTCCAACTCCAAACTGTCAGACATCATCTTGATCACAATGGCGGTGCTGCTCATGGCCAAAGCACCCGACAAAGCCAGCGCAGTCTGCCAACTCATCTGCCAAAAAGTGGGCGCAATGCTATTTAAAAACAAAGAACTCATTGTTAAAAACGCAATGGTCATCACCACCTGAAGTACACCCAATCCAAACACATGCTTTTTCATGGACTTGAGCTTGGGCAAATTGAATTCCAGTCCAATGACAAACATCAGAAAGACCACACCAAACTCGGCCAGATGGCGGATGCTTTCGGAGTTTTGCGCCAAGGCAAGCGCATTGGGTCCAATCAAGACGCCGACAAGCAAATAGCCAAGCATAGGAGGCAGCTTCAGCAGACGACAGCCGACAACACCCAACACGGCGGACAGCAGGTATAGAAGCATTAATTCCAAGGATGTCATAGAGCAAGCGTAACAAAATGTTAGAAGCCATTTACATCATCAAAGCCAACAACTAAAGGAAGTAGCTAAGTTTCTCCCTGTTGACCCATCATTGAATCGATTTCTTGCAATCTTTTTAAAGGGTCAAGTTCGCATAAAAGCTGAACTTTTAATTCTGCGCTGATGTCCATGGCTTCGGCGTACCGGTTGGCTACCCAGCCACATTGGTCTAAGAGATAGGGCTGCAAAATAGGCAACCGATTGATTTGTCCCTGCTTTTGAGCCGTTGCGATGATTTTGCCCAACCGCCCAGCATGGTGCTCTAGATGGGGAGGTAATTCAACCTCTGGGTCTTGTACAAGGATGGAGACATCCCCCTGCCAGACACCCAATGGCCCCGGCTGTATGTCATTTAACTTAAAGCGAAGACCCCCTTGGCAAATGACATGAAACAAGTTGGGTTGTACCTGTTCAAAGTCGCGAATGTGTGCATAGCAGCCATATTCGTGCAACAAAGGCATCTCTCCAGGCACTTGTACCTCGCTGCCTTTTTTCAGCCACACCACGCCAAACGGCAGTTGCTGCTGATGGCAACGTTTTATCAAGTCTAGATAGCGAACCTCAAAAATTTGAAGTGCCAGCATGCCATCAGGAAACAACCCGTGTGAAAGAGGGAAAAGAGGAATTTGTTGCGTCATAAAGCCGAACTTGAATGCTTTGAGTTGAATTTAAGCAGCTTATGTCAAATTTGGCAAAACAAATTGCCAGCGGAAATCCTGCCCTTGGGATACCAATAACAAGCTTGGATCAAAAAGAAAATCTTGCGCGTTCCCTGGGTGATTTGGTAAATACAGTTGAGTAGTTAAAACTTGGCCCCCCTTGCGCTGAACTTTTACATGTAAGTGAGGTGTTCTTCCGGGGTATGAACCCGGTATGAGAGTTTCTAAGATGAATTCTCCTTTGCTATTGGTGTACTGATGCCCCCTGAGGCTGAAGCCTTTTGTGTCGTACTGACCTCTTTCATCGCATTGCCAAAAGTCCAACATGGCACCCGCTATAGGTCTGCATGCTGTGTCAACAACCAGGCCCGTCAAACGCATGCGCGGCGCTTTCATTTTTGGCTCTAGCAGATTGATGCGCTCGGGTGAGAGGGGTGTGAAAAAGGGCCCTTGCATCTGGGGCGGCGTTTGTTTTCCGCACAAATGATTTGCTGGTTGCTGCGCCAATGACTTTCGGCTGGTAACTATTGCAGGTGCGATTAAACCAAAAGAAATAGCAAGGCGTCCATAACGCTGCAAAATATTTCGACGTGAAATTAGGGTTGTTTGCAAGTCTGTGCTCCTGGCATTTAATTGACCAAATATTTTAAAACTCTGTCCGCTTTTCTGATATCTTTTTCTTCAGCACAAAAGCTAACTCAGCAGATTCAACAAGCCTGTGATGAGCAATGCGTTGGTGAAATCAATGAAGAAAGCGCCAACGATGGGGGCCACCAAAAATGCACGTGGCGAAGGCCCATATCGCTGCACCACGGAGTGCATGACAGCCATCGCATTGGCTGTTGTGCCCAGCATAAAGCCGGTGAAGCCGCCGCTCATCACAGCAGCGTCGTAATCGCGGCCCATGACCCTGAAAACTACATACCAGCAGAAAACAGCTACCGCAATAACTTGAATGAAAAGATTGACGAGCAAGGGTGCTGCAATGGAGGTAAGTTCCCACAACTTTAAATTCATCAAGGCCACAGACAAAAACAAGGACAGGCAGACCAGACCCATGCGTTCTGTCAGCTCGTGTGGAATTTGAAGCCATTGGGTCTGATCATCCATGTTGCGAATCACAGCCCCCATGAGCATGGCGCCTACATAGCCAGGCAGGGTCAAATCAGCCGACTTCATCACGCCACCCAGCCAAGACCCAATCCCCATAGCCACAAGCAACACACCAACCCCTTTAAGTACGGTCAGCAAGTCGCGCTCTTCATCGCGGGTTGAATCAACAGGCATGCTTGTGGTTGTTTGTGCAGCAGGTGTTGGTGAGGTTGTGGGTGAGTGCAGTTGGTAACGCACAATCAATCGTGTGACGATAGGTCCACCAACCAAGCCACCCATAACGATACCAGCCATTGCTGCAGCAATGGCCACCGATTCAGCTGACGCTACGCCAGCTGCTGCAAACTGCGGCGCAAATGCCAAGGCAGTTGCTGGACCACCGGTCAGTGCCGCTGGGCCCATCAACACGCCCAGCAATGGGGATTGACCGAAGGCAACAGCTGTGGCTATGCCGATCAAACTTTGGATAACTGCCAAAAATGTTGCAAGCGCGAGAAATACCAGTGCTTGTCTAGTTCCAGCTTTTAATAAACCCACACTGGCACTTAAACCAATGGATGTGAAAAATGCCGTCATCAATGGCGCTTGCAATGAGGTGTCAAACTTAACGGTTGCCAAGTTGAATTCCCGCGATGCCGTGACAAGAATTGCAATCCCCAAGCCGCCAATAACAGCGGCAGGAATGTTGTAGCGTCTCAGCACGGGTATGCGGCGCAGAATAAACACCCCTATAAACAACGCGACGGCACCCACTGCAGTGGTTTGAATAAAGTCAAGGGGCAAAGTCATTCAAGATCCTTGGCAACACGAAAACCGCTGCTGCTAAAACGATAGTAGCTTGGGTGGGTTCCATCTCGAACAGTGGTTTGTAAATTCTGAGGGCTGTCCCCCCAAGATCCACCGCGCAAAACACGCAAAGAGCAGTTTCCACTCAGCCAGGCACTCCCATCGGCTGGCGCATTCAGGTAAGTGCTTTGCCAGCAGTCCTCTGTCCATTCAGCGATGTTTCCAATCATGTCATGAAGACCAAATTGATTTGGTTTTTTTAAGCCGACAGTGTTGGTGTTGTTGGCATTGTTATTTGACCAAGCGTGATCATCCATTTGGCTAACAGCATCTCCCCATGGGTATATGGTGGTGCTGCCAGCACGGGCTGCATACTCCCATTCTGCTTCAGAGGGTAATCTGTATTTTTTGCCTGTTTTTTGGCTAAGCTTTTGGGTATAGAGTTGTGCATCATTCCATGAAATATTCTCAACAGGGTGCGTTAAACCTTTATTCAAACTTGGGTCAGAGCCCATGAGTGAGTGCCACTCAGACTGAGTAACTTCAAACTTGCCTATTGCAAATGCTTTGATATTGACTGAATGACGAGGTTTTTCATCCGAGCTACCCATGTAAAAAGTTCCTGACTTTAAAGTTGTCATTTCGGGACACACAGAACAATCAGCAAATCCCCAGCTCAGATTAGTCAAAACCATTAGCAGAACAAACAAATAAATTCTCATACACAGCTTGCCTATTTAATTAAAAATTATTAGCTAAAGGATTCCCAACACACTCTTTGAGACTGGGAATATACCAAGCCAGATTTAATTAGCACCTGAATGGCTGGGGTTTCTCATTCGCTTCATTGGTTTTGGTTTTTTCAATATACAGTAATGGTTTTCAATTTAAATATTCATCATGCCAACCAATTCCCGCTCAAAACTCTCCGCTCTGGCTGTTTTCACCTTAAGCAACCTCATCACGGCAACTGCCCTCAGCGCAGAAACTGTTGACCCTGTAAAAATGGTGGATTCTTTTGAGGCAGCCGGCGGGAAATTTGAAGGATACCGACGCTCGGGTGCCAAGGGAATATGTGCAACCGGCGAGTTTGTTGGCAGCACAGATGGTCGCAACCTGTCATCTGCCTCCGCATTCAGTGGCCAAAAAATACCTGTGATCGTTCGCTTTTCTGTGGGCGGAGGCAACCCAAAAGCTGTAGACAATGCAAAGAGTCAACGCAATATGGCGCTGCAGTTCAACCTACCCAACGGTGAAACATGGCAAATGGGAAATATTTCCGCGCCTGTGTTTGGATCATCAACACCCGCGCAGTTGCTCGGCCGATTAGAGTCGCTCACGCCAGACCCTTCAACCAAAGCGCCCAATCCCGAAAAGGTCAAAGCCTTTGCCGAGGCCAACCCTGAAGTGTTGCTACAAGGGAAATACTTTGCAAGCCAACCCGTGCCGGCCAGCTTTGCCTCGGTCAATTACTGGGGCGTGAATGCCTTTGCGTTTGTCAACAGCAAGGGTGAGAAGCAGTTTGGCAAATGGATTTTCGAGCCTGTCTCCGGCGTGATGGGTTTGAGCGATGAAGAGGCCAAGGCGAAAGGAACCACTTTCCTGTTCGACGAGCTTCGTCAACGCGTCAAGGATGGCCAAGCAACTTTCAATTTCAACCTTCAATTGGCAGAACCTGGTGACAAGCTCGACAGTGCCACTGTGCCCTTGCCCGAAAGCCGTCGCAAAGTAACCCTTGGCAGCTTGAAAGTGACAGCAGTGTCTGAAGATTCGGCAGGCGCCTGTAGGGACATTACGTTTATACCTACCGTCTTACCAAAGGGCGTAGAACCCTCCAATGATCCTATGCTTGCTGCAAGAGCAGCGCCTTATGCTGTTGGTATCGGCCGCAGGCTCTCGGAAGGTTCCAAGCAGTAAGTCTCTGGTAGTTGCACCACGCACCTTGCGGCAGCCAAATCCCAACCGGCCCAACCACAGCTTTTGAAAAAAACGGGGCCACTTTGGGCGTAAGCCCCTGAAACCTCGCCTCTTATCAGCGCTTGCAATGCGGGAAATTGAGTCACATCCAATCCTGCTTGCAACAAGTCACCTGCTTCATGGTCAGCGTCGCGGGTATCGACAAACACTCGACCGTGTTGAGCCATATAGGTACATACATCGGCGGCCCACTCCACCATGGTGGGTGTGAATGCACCGATTGCGCACACAAATGCGTCTTCCCGTGGGCGTGCGCGCAAAGCAACTTCTTGGGCACTGGTAGCAGTCACCACCAGACTGCAATCTGCCAAGGCATCGTCTGCGCTTTCAGCAATTTCTGCTTGCAAACCCATGGCAACAGCCTCGTCCACCAATATCTGCGCACTGGCTTGTGTACGTGAGGCCACCATGACCTCCTTCACACCCAAACCTTGAACAAACGCATGTAAATGCGCCCGTGCCTGAACCCCTGCACCCACCAACAACAATTTACCCGAAGGATTGGGGGCGAGCTTTTGCGCAGCAAGCAAAGAAACCGCAGCCGTTCTATGCGCAGTCACAGTGGGACCATCGAGCAAGTACAAACACCTGCCGTCACGAACATCAAACACCATGACCTCACCTTGAATAGCCGGCAAACCACGCGAGGGGTTGTCAGCTACCCATGTGATGAGTTTGGTGATGGCCAGTCTCGCGTCTGACGCTGGCATGACAAATAAACTGCTTTGGTCTGACAAGCGCTGCACCAAGCGCTTCGGCACCACGACCGAGGTGTCTCCCAATAGAAGCTCTATCTCTTGCGCTAGCAACAGGTAGGGCAAAGCGTCAGCCGTCTGCTGAGGGTCGAGTTTCATCGTGTCTTTACATTTGTACATCTTTTGAAGGGTAACTCGTTTGAAGTTATAAATCACAGGCAAAATACAAGCCAATGAATGCTCCCCCCCTATCCCCCGCCTCTCCCGCCTCTCCCGCCTCTCCCGTTTTGCTAGACGCTGTTGTGGTTGGCGCAGGCTTTTCTGGTCTCTACCAATTGCTCCTTTTACGCGACAAACTGGGCTTGTCAGTCAAAGTGCTTGATGCAGCACAAGGGGTGGGCGGCACATGGTACTGGAACCGATACCCTGGAGCCCGTTGTGATTCTGAAAGTCACTCGTACGCTTACTATTTTTCCAAAGAACTTTTAAATGAATGGGAATGGTCAGAGCGTTACCCACAGCAGCCTGAAATTTTGCGCTACCTCAACCATGTGGCTGACCGTTTTGATTTACGCCCTGATATTGTTCTGGGCACCAAAGTGCAAAGCGCGCGTTTTTCAGACTCCGACAAACGGTGGCTTATCACCACCGATACAGGTCAAACATTTTCTGCAAAGTATTTCATCACTGCTGTGGGTTGTTTGTCCTCTGCCAATATTCCAAATATTGCGGGGCTTGATTCTTTCTCTGGGCAGTGGTTTCATACAGGTGAGTGGCCCCATGAAGGTGTGGATTTCACGGGTAAAAATGTGGGCGTCGTCGGAACGGGCTCCACCGGTATTCAAGCCATTCCGGTGATTGCTGAACAAGCCAAGCATTTAACGGTGTTTCAGCGAACAGCTAACTACAGCATTCCTGCTCGAAACATGCCATTGGACGATGCTTTCAAGCGTTATGCCAAGGAAAATGCCGATCACTTTCGCGAAGTGATGACAAGCAATACCAACGCCCACCCCTTTCGTTTGTCAGAACGTTTGGCTCTCGATTTCAGCGAAGATGAGCGTCGCCAAATTTACGAAGAAGCGTGGCTTAAGGGCGGCTTGCAGTTTCGCGCCAGTTTCAAAGATTTGCTACAGAACGCAGATTCAAATCAAACTGCAGCAGATTTCATTCGAAACAAAATTCGCCAGACTGTCACTGACCCCGTTAAAGCAGAGCAGCTCAGCGATATTGACCATCCTTTTGCGGCCAAGCGCCCGCCTATAGACAGCGGTTATTTTGAAACCTTCAATTTAAGTCACGTAGATTTGGTCAACCTTCGTGAGACGCCCATAGATTGCATTACCCCTGGTGGCATCAAAACCAGTATGACTGAACACAATTTAGATGTCATCGTTTTTGCCACTGGCTTTGATGCCATGACCGGCTCTTTGTTGAAGATGGATATCCAAGGTCGACATGGCGTGAGCTTGCAAAAGACTTGGCAGGCTGGCCCCCTCAATTACCTGGGTCTTCAGGTGCCAGGCTTTCCCAATATGTTCACCATCACCGGCCCGGGTAGCCCTTCTGTTTTATGCAATATGCCACCGGCCATTGAGCACCATGTCGAATGGATCACGAACTGCATAGAGCATCTGCAAAAAAATAAAATCGATTCCATTGAAGCCAGCCAACAAGCCAGCGAAAACTGGGTTGCCACTGTCAACGCAGCAGCCAACGAAACCCTTTTGCCACAGGCCAAGCATTCTTGGTATTTAGGTGCCAATGTGCCTGGCAAACCACGTGTATTCATGCCCTACCCTGGGGGATTTCTGCGCTACCGTACAACTTGTGAAGAGGTCGTCAACAAGGGCTACGCTGGCTTTATTGTGGGCCGTGAGTAAGCCCATCAGACGGACAAGTAGCGCTTTTTGATCTCTGCATTGGCATTGAGTTCGGCAATACTTCCCACGAACACGTCGCAGCCCTTGTCAATCACCACTGCTCGGTCCGCCAGGCCTAAACAAAAATGCAAGTTCTGCTCTGCCAACACGATGGTGGTGCCAAGTTGACGCAAATTTTCAATCAAATCACCAATTTTTTGAACCATGATGGGTGCCAGCCCCTCACTGGGTTCATCCAGAAGCAACAAGCTTGGGTTGCCCATCAAGGCCCGACCTATGGTGAGCATTTGCTGCTCACCACCAGACAGCAAACCACCCATGCGTTGCCTAAGGGGATACAACAAGGGCAACATCTCGTAGACCCGCTCAAGCGTCCAAACCTGCTCACCTTGTGGTCCAAGCTTAGCCCCAATGATCAAATTATCTTGAACGGACAAACCGGTAAAAATTTGCCTGTCTTCAGGAACAAAGCCAATACCGGCTCTGGCAATCAGGTGAGAGGCCATGGCGGAAATATCTTTTTTTCCATTTAAACGAATGGAGCCAGCAGAAGCTGCAATGACACCTGCAATGGCTTTCATGCTCGTGCTTTTACCTGCACCGTTGCGTCCCAATAGCGCCAAAGTTTCGCCTTGATGCACTTGCAGTTTCAGGCCAAACAAAACCTGACTGCTGGCGTATTTGACATCCAATCCAACAACATCAAGCATGACGTTCATGGGTAAGCTCTTTGGGTGTGCCTAAATAGGCCTCAATCACATCGGGGTTGCTACGGATTTGCTCGGCTGAACCTTGCGCAAGTAACTTACCGTAGGACAAAACATAAATATGCTGGGCGATACGAAAAACAACGTCCATGTCGTGCTCAATTAAAACGATGGTGAGTCCACCTTTTTGCCAAAGCGAATACACCGTGTCAATCATTTGGGTCCTCTCCTCAGGACCCATACCAGCCACAGGCTCATCTAGCAGCAAAACTTTAGGCCGCAGTACCAAAGCCAGCGCTATATCGAGGAGCTTTTGATCGCCATGTGACAAATTGCCACTGACCACATCAGCCTTGTGCTGCAATCCCAAAAGCTCCATAACCTCCATGGCTCTGTCACGCGTTTGATCTAGCGGAAAACGACCATGCATTTGCGCTGATTTACCCATGGGAGATTGAAGCGC
>CAMBXY010000055.1 GCA_945871945.1 Bordetella parapertussis | reverse complement strand
ACCGCGTCCACGCTGGCGGGGGCGTGGTTTGCAAGCGCTTCTTGGGTGGCTTGCAGCACATCGTAGACCTGGTCGCTGAGCATGCGCCGTATAGCCTCGTACAACAAACGCCTGCCGCTCAAGTCGGGGTAGGCGGCCTGCACCTCGCGGCGGTAATCGTCAAACAAGGGCACGTCTTCAAGCTGCGCCAAGCTGATCAGGCCCGAGCGCACGCCGTCGTCAATATCGTGGGCGTTGTAGGCCATTTCATCGGCCAAGTTGCACAGCTGCGCCTCTAAGTTTGGTTGACCTTTGTGCAAGAAACGCGCAGCCACACCGCCCGGCTCTTGCTGTTCTAGCAACTGCGCATTGCGAACCGAGCAGTGCTTCAAAATCCCCTCACGGGTTTCAAAACACAGGTTGAGGCCATCGAATTGGGGATAGCGGTGCTCTAAGCCATCGACCACACGCAGACTTTGCAAGTTGTGCTCAAAACCGCCGAAGGGTGCCATGCAGGCATTCAAAGCGTCTTGCCCCGCATGGCCAAACGGCGTGTGGCCCAAGTCGTGGGCCAAGGCAATGGCCTCCACCAAGTCTTCATGCAAACCCAGTGTGCGCGACATCGAACGGGCCAGCTGTGCAACCTCCAAGGAATGCGTTAGCCGCGTGCGAAACAAATCACCTTCATGGTTTAAAAACACTTGGGTTTTATAGACCAAACGCCTGAACGCGGTGGAGTGCACGATGCGGTCGCGGTCGCGTTGAAACGCGTTGCGTGTGGGTGCATCGCTCTCGGGGAAGCGCCGTCCGCGTGAGTTCGCGGGGTCGCAGGCGTAGACGGCCAACATCAGCGGCAGCAGGCTTGCACCACTTCGCTTACCAAGGTGTCGGGTGCGCCGCGCACCACCGCGCTGCCCGGTGGGTCTATCAGCACAAAACGAATGTCGCCCGCCAAAGCTTTTTTGTCGACCCGCATATGGTGCAAATACATCTCAGCGCCCAAATCGGGGCCGACCGTGGGCAAGCCGGCACGGGCAATCAGCGCAGTCAGTCGCTCGGTGAAAGCCGCGTCGACCAAACCCAAACGAAGCGACAACTGTGCGGCCATGACCATGCCGCAACCCACAGCCTCGCCGTGCAACCACACGCCAAAACCCAAACCCGCTTCAATGGCGTGGCCAAAGGTATGACCAAAATTGAGAATCGCCCGCAAGCCCGACTCTCGCTCGTCTTGCCCCACCACATGGGCTTTGATCTCGCAGCTGCGCTTGACCGCGTAGGCCAAGGCTTGAGGGTCGCGTTGCAGCAAAGCGTCTAGGTTGTGGTCTATCCAATCGAAGAACGCCATGTCAGCGATGGGCCCGTATTTGATGACCTCTGCCAAACCCGCGCTGAGTTCACGGGCTGGCAAGCTTTGCAAGGTGCCGAGGTCGCAGACGACTCGCTCGGGTTGGTAAAACGCACCAATCATGTTCTTGCCTATGGGATGGTTGATGGCGGTTTTGCCGCCCACCGAGGAGTCCACTTGCGCCAGCAAGGTGGTGGGCACTTGCACAAACGGCACGCCGCGCATATAGCAAGCCGCGGCAAAACCGGTGATGTCACCCACCACACCCCCGCCCAAGGCAAACAACACGGTTTTGCGGTCGCAGGCGTTTTCCAGCAACACATCAAAAAT
This sequence comes from Bordetella parapertussis, assembly GCA_945871945.1. Classification (GTDB taxonomy): domain Bacteria; phylum Pseudomonadota; class Gammaproteobacteria; order Burkholderiales; family Burkholderiaceae_C; genus Limnohabitans. Next base: position 7,573 of record CAMBXY010000055.1, on the reverse strand, counting down.
GCTTTGCAAGGTTTCCCATGTTTTGTAGGCCTCGCCATCGGGCAGGCTGAGAATGAGCACCTTGGGGTAATGCGCCGACAAACTTTGCTGCAAATGCGGGGCGTACAAGGGACCTACCGTGTCGTTGGTGACGATGAGTGCGGCAGAAGCTGTGGGTAAACCTTGCCAAGCGGTGCCCTGCGAAAGCAAGCCCGCGCCAATGCGGATGGCGTAGCTTCGCTCGCCCAAATCGATGGCCACTTGGGTCTGGGTGTCAGGGTGCATAAGGAGGTGTTTCTGCCAAAGGCAAGAGTCCAGCAAGTTCGAGTTGGCTCATCACCATGGTGACCATGGATTGAATATGCGGACGCGGGGTTTCAATCACGTAATGGGCGGCGGCTTGGTAGAGGGGGTCGCGTTGTGCAAACAGTTCTTTCAACTTGGTTTGCGGATCATCGACTTGCAGCAATGGCCGTTGGCGGTCATGGCGCAAGCGGCGAAAAATTTCTTCCGGACTGACACGCAAATAAAACACCGTGGCGCGCTCATGCAACAACGCACGGTTACGTTCGCGCAAAACCGATCCGCCGCCTGTGGCCAACACGCCAACGTTTTGGCGGCTGAGGTCGTCCAAGGCTTGACTTTCAATATCGCGAAACGCAGCCTCGCCTTGTTGCTCAAAATATTCTTTGATGCTGCAACCCAAGCGCTGCTCGATAACCTGGTCGGAGTCCACAAACGGGCAACCGAGTTTGCGGGCAATTTGTCGCCCGACTGTTGACTTGCCGCTGCCGGGCATACCCACCAAGGCCAACACGATAAATACTTCCTCACGGTGCTAAAGCACGTTGCGTGAGCATTTTAGGGCTTAGGAATATCAGCAACTCTTGCTTGCTGCGCTGGTTGCTGCGGTTGCCAAACAACCACCCCAAGCCCGGCAGATGGCGCAAGCCCGGCACACCGCCCAAGTTTTGGTTGTCGGTGGTTTCGTAGATGCCACCGATCATCACGGTTCCGCCGTCTTCAACCCGCACTTGGGTGCTGACATGCTTGGTGTCGATGGCGAAACCTGCGGGCGTGCTTTGCCCCACACTGTCTTTGTGCACGTCTAAGTCCATGGTGATGCTGCCCTCGGGCGTGATGCGCGGCGTGACCTCCAAGCGCAAATTGGCTTTGCGAAAAGCGATGGAAGTGGCACCATTGCCCGCGGCGACTTGGTAGGGTAGCTCGGTGCCTTGCTCGATCATGGCCTTGGCTTGGTCGGCCGTGACCAAGCGCGGACTGGCCACCACCCGACCCAGGCCCTCGGCCTCAAGAGCGGACAACTCTATCCCCAGCAGCCGTGTTTTAGAGGCGTCAAATAAACTTAACGCCAAGGTAGCGGCTGCTAAGCCTTGAAAGCCTTGTGCAGGAAGTTTGATCAGGCTGCTGTTGTTGTCGCCGCGGCTCATGCGCACCCCCAGACTGGCGGCAAAACTGTCGGAGGCTTCGATGATGCGCGCCTCGATCAAGACCTGCCGCTGGGGGATATCAATGCGCTGTATCAGCATCTCGACTTGCGCCAACTTGTCGGCCACATCGGTGACAAATAACTGGTTGGTCCTCACGTCGATCATGGCCGAGCCCCGCACACTGAGCAAACGTGGCGCCGGCGTATTGCTGACCACGCCCGTGCTGCTGAGCAAAGGCACCAACAGGTCTTGCGCCTTGGCGTAGTTCATGGCAAAAGCACGGGTTTGCAAAGGCTCCAAAGCTTGCAAAGCCGCACGGCCTTCGAGCGCGGCTTTTTCTTTGGCCGCCAACTCGACCAAGGGCGCCACCCACAGCACATCGCCCAGCGTTTGTTGACCCAAGCCCTTGGTTTGCAGCACCGTATACAAAACCTGATCCCACGGCACTTGGTTGAGGCGCAGGCTGAGGCTGCCGCTCACGCTGTCAGACACCACCATATTGACACCGCTGAAATCGGCAATCAGCTGCAAGGCGGTTCGAAGCTCGATTTTCGGGAAATTCATTGACATGGGTGCGCCGCTGAACACTGGCAAGGACTGCGCCTGCGCAACCGAAGCGATGAGGCAAGACATCCAAATGAGCAAGGCGCTGAGTGTTTTCATGGTGAACCCTTGGTAGGCCAAGCGGTGAACCTCGCTTGTAATTGGCCTTGGTGATTGAACTGCCATTCACGCAGCAACACATGGTCTGGGTTGACCTGTGAGATTTCGCCGCCATCGGCACCCAGCGCCTGTCCGGGCGACACAGCGTAAAGCTCGCCCGCCAAGGACAGCACGGCGCTGGATTTTTCTGGCGAGCTGAGCGCGCCCAGCCACTGCCATTGCGACAACTCTGCCTCCGGCAGTGTGAGTTGACCGCTGGCGCGAGCCAGAGGCGGCAACCCACTGGCCAACCACTTTGGGTCAAACGGGTTGAACCTTTGTGTGGGCGGCGCAGCATCCAAGACCTGAGGTGCAAGCGCTGAGGACTTGCGAGGGCTTGTCCCAGGGCTTAAGGCTTGCTGTGCATACTCGCGGGTGATCAGCGTCAAGCTCAAAGGGGATGCGGCTTGGGCTGCCAACACGGCCAAGTCGACCTGCAAAATAAAGGCGTTGACCCTTGCTTGAGGCGCCAACTCAACCAGTCTTTGCCAAGCCAATAACAAGCTGGGCACGCTGCCCGACCACCGTTGCTGATTCAAGCCATCGGCTGTCTGCACCTGCACGCCACTGGCTGACAGTGCCACCCAAGCCGGCGCGTGCTGGCCTGTGGGATGGGGCATGGCTTGCAGCGTGGCCACCCGCGCTTGGTGCTGCTTAACTTGCCGCTGCAGGGCTTGTAAGGTCTGAGAGGCCTGTGCTTCACGCTCTTGGGCTTGCCACCAAGTCGACCAAGCTGCACCAGAGACTTGCCAACTCAAGCCCAAGCTCATCAACAGCGTCAAGACACTCAGCAAGACAGCTTGCGCTGACAAGGGCCATGCATGCAAGACGCGCCAATGGCTGCGCCACTGGGGCCACCATGCGTTCCAAAATTGCCATTGGGGGTTCATGAGCTTGCCCCCGCAAGTGAGGGCGAAATCAGCTCGTAGGTATTTAAGCGCCACAAGCGACCTTGAGGGCAGCGCCACAATATGCGGTTCAATACAGTGGGCTGGCCGCGCACCTGCACGCCGCGGGCTTGCAACTGTGCTTGCCAGTGCTGTACATGTCGCCAATGCAGGGCGCGAACCTGCAAGCGCCATTGACCCTCGCGCCATTCGGCATGTATGACTTGCACGCCATGGGGTGCCACGCTGAGCAAGTGGGTCAAGGCCTGCCAAGCTTGCAACTGCAGCTGTTGCCAGTGCGGCCAAGCCTGTTGCAATTGCTGCGCTTGTCGCTCGCGGGTTTGCCACACAGGCGCTTCAGTGAGTTGTTGCTGCAGCGCTTGCTGCTGGGCATGCAAGGCCTCTAGCCGTGATTCATGGGCTTGGTTGATATCGCCTAAAGTTTGTTCAATAGCCATCAGTGTGAGCGTTGTGGCGATTGCACCCAACACAACACCGACTTGCCAGCGTCTAAAAACAGCCAAGCGTTGACGCTCGCGCCAAGGCACTAAATTCAGTGTGCTCATGGCGCCAACACCCCTAAAGCCAAACCACCCACCCGCGCTTGGACTTCTGGTGCTAACAGCTGTGCGGCTTTATCGCTGGCGGGCTGTGGCTGGCGTCGCCAACGTTGCTCGGCCTGCCAAGCGGGCTCCAAGCGAACCAGCCACAAGCCTGCTGCACGGCACCAGTGTTCGCAAGCAGCCACCCAAGCGCGCTGGGTGGCCAGTACCTCCACATGCTGAACCGCCTGCGCTTGCATAGCCGCCACCAGCCAGTCAGGACGCTGATGGGGTTCGGCCAGCGTGGGACCGGCGGGGGCAGCCAAGCAATGAAAGTCCCAGACCGTGTCTGACAGCGGCCAAGGCATTTGACGCTGCAGTTCGAGCTCAATCGCCTTGACCTGCTCGCGCACATTCAAGCCGCTTTGCAGTTGCAAGCTAAAGCGTCGCAACCGTGCCTCTTCAATGGCCAGCGCCGCGTCTTGGGCTGCACAACCGGCTTGTTGACAAGCCATGCGCAGCCAGCTGGGCTCGGGCCAACCCGCCAACAAACTGTGCTGCATCTTGGGCGCGTCTTGTAACGCCAGCCAATGCCAGTGTTGAATATGCAGGGGCCCTTGGGCGGGCGCGCTGGCTTGGGCCAAAGCCAAGCCATCGGCAAGCATCAACAAACCCAAACTGCGGCGGGTTGAACGTGAAAAGAGTCTGCGCATCAAATCTCCTGGTGAATCACACCAGCAGGTTGTAAATCTGACTTCATGCCCTTGGGTTAAGCTGTACTAGCGAAGTTTTTACAATGCACTTCCTCAACACTTAGCCCTACAGCGCCACTTCAAGCCCATGCCCCCTCCTACCAAGCCTGCCCCAAGCCCTCAAGCTGAATCGGCCAAGACCGCGCCCAGCGCCTTATGGGCAGTGCTGGCCAGCTTCATCGCTTGGGCCACAGGTTTGGGCGTGGCTGGCCTGTTGAGCTTGATTTTGCTCGTGGGTGTGGCGCTGGCCATGGCCTACCCGCAGTTGCCCGACATCTCAGATTTGGCCGACTACCGACCCAAGCTGTCGATGCGGGTGTTCTCTGCTGAGGGCAAACTGATTGGCGAATTCGGCGAAGAACGGCGCAAACTGGTGCCTTTCAACGACATACCCGATGTGGTCAAACAAGCGGTCTTGTCGATTGAGGATGCGCGCTTTTACCAACACGGCGGCGTCGATTACATAGGCTTGGCGCGTGCCAGCTTGGCCAATGTGGGTCGCGCCAAAAGCCAAGGTGCGTCCACCATCACCATGCAAGTTGCGCGAAACGTGTATCTCTCTTCAGAGAAAACCTTCACCCGCAAAATTTATGAACTGCTGTTGACCTACAAGCTTGAGCATTTGCTGAGCAAAGACCAAATTTTTGAAATTTATTTAAACCAAATTTTTCTGGGCAACCGCGCTTACGGCTTTGCCGCCGCAGCAGAAACCTATTTTGGCAAACCCATCCAAACCTTAAGCATCGCCGAAGCCGCCATGCTGGCCGGATTGCCTAAAGCGCCCTCGGCCTATAACCCGATCAACAACCCCAAGCGAGCCCGTTCGCGCCAGCTCTACATCATCGAGCGCATGCAAGAAAACGGCTTCATCACCAAGGTGCAGGCTGAAGCTGCCAAGGCCGAAGAGCTCAAAATCCGCAGCGTCACCGCCCCCAACACCATCCATGCGAACTATGTGGCCGAGATGGCAAGGCAACTGATGTTTGCGCAATACGGCCCCGACATTTACACCCGTGGCCTGAATGTTTACACCACCATCAAAGCCGATGACCAAGAAGTTGCCTACCAAGCCCTGCGCCGCGGCATCTTGGACTATGAGTTGCGTCAGGTCTACCGTGGCCCCGAGAAATTCATCACCCTGCCCAGCGAAACCCGCGAGTTGGAAGACGCCATTGATGAAGCCTTGATAGATGCCGGCGACAAAGGCGATTTATTGGCCGCCGTGGTGCTGGAGGTGGCGCCCAAAAAAGTTCGGGTGATGCGCCAAAACAGCGAGGTGCTGGAAATTGTGGGCGAGGGCTTAAAGCCGGTTCAATCCGGCTTGTCCGACAAAGCCCCGCCCAATATCAAGTTGCGCGCTGGCGCCGTGGTGCGGGTGGCCAAAACCGCTAAAGGCGATTGGGCCTTGACCCAACTGCCCGAGGTTGAAGGGGCTTTTGTCGCGCTCGACCCCAATGACGGCGCCATCCGCTCATTGATAGGCGGTTTTGATTTTGATAAAAGCAAATTCAACCATGTGACCCAAGCTTGGCGCCAACCGGGTTCGAGCTTCAAGCCGTTTATTTATTCAGCTGCGCTGGAAAAAGGCTTTACCCCAGCCACACAGGTCAATGACGCACCGCTTTTTTTCGATGCCAGCGTCACCGGCAGCCAAGCATGGGAGCCAAAAAACTACGACGGCAAGTTCGAAGGCATCATGCCCTTGAAAACCGCCTTGGCCAAATCCAAGAACATGGTCTCTATTCGAATTTTGCAAGCCGTGGGTGCCAAAGAGGCGCAAACTTGGGTCAGCCGTTTTGGTTTTGACCCCGAGCGTCACCCGCCCTACCTGACGATGGGGCTGGGCGCTGGCTCAGTGACCCCCATGCAAGTTGCGCTGGGCTACTCGGTGTTTGCCAACGGCGGTTTTTTGGTCAAACCCTATTTGGTGACCAAGGTCACCGACCCACTGGGTAAAGTGTTGTCGCAATACACCCCCATCGAACTCGATGAGCGTTCCCGTGCGATTGCACCGCGCAACGCGTTTGTGATGAGCCATTTGTTGCAAGAGGTGACCCGTGCGGGCACAGCCGTACGCGCCCAGCAAGTTTTGAAACGCAATGATATTTACGGCAAAACCGGCACCACCAATGACTCCATGGATGCTTGGTTTGCCGGCTACCACCCCACGCTCACCGCGGTGACTTGGATAGGCTATGACACGCCACGCAAACTCGGCGACCGCGAAACCGGCGGCGGACTGAGCCTGCCGGTGTGGATCAGCTATATGCAAAGTGCGCTGAAAAATGTGCCCGTAACTTCAATGTCTATCCCTGCTGGCGTGGTGTTTGAGGGCAACGACTGGTTTTTCCAGGAATTCACCCAAACCACTGGCGTGACCAGTCTGGGCATTGAAGGCCAAGGCGCTGAAGTTGAAAACAGCGCCGACGCAGAAAAGAAGAAAATTCTCGATCTGTTTAAAGAATAAGACCCCTCAGGGCGGATTATTCAAACACCAAAGACAAGCCGGTTTGGGCACTGGCATCCAAGCCCAGTTGCCGCCAAAACTCGCCTTGGCCTTTGGTATCTTGCCAATGCTGGCCATCAAAACGGTAGTGATAGCCACCACTGCGTGCTGCCAGCCAAACCTCTTGCAATGGCTTTTGCAGGTTGACCACGATTTGGCTGCGGTTGGTGAAAGTCAGGGTGACCATGCCGCCGCTGCGCTGGTTGTCGATATCGGCGTCGGTGCTGTCGTTCAAGCTGTCACACAGACGCTCCAACCGAATCAATAAAGCTTCGGCGTGGTTCATGAATTCCGGATCGGTCATTGGGTGTGCGGTCGCATTTAAAGTGGGTGGAAGGGATGGCTACAATTTCAACCATGACATGGCAGATTCTAGGCAAGCGAACCGTCCTTATATTTTTCACGACTTTAGGCTTGTTGGCTTGTGGTCAAAAGGGCGCACTCTTCATCCCCACCGACCCCGAAGCTCGCGATCGTGCCATGTTCCCGCAGGTGTTGGTGCCCGACACCCGCCCCGACACCCCAGCGCCCACGCCACCCTGACCATGACACTCCAAGCCCTGCCAGGGGACCCGTTTTTTTCCCGCCGCGACAACGCACTTTTTTGCGAAGAGATTGCTTTGTCAAACTTGGCTGCGCAATACGGCACGCCGCTGTTTGTGTACTCCAAAGCCGCCATGCTGGGCGCTTTAGCTTCTTACCAACGCGCTTTCGCGGGGCGCAACGCACAGGTGCATTACGCCATGAAAGCCAA
>CAMBXY010000054.1 GCA_945871945.1 Bordetella parapertussis | reverse complement strand
GCGTCTTGGGTGGCATAAGCCTGGGCCAAATTGGGTGGCTCAAAAGGTGCTAACAAGGCATGGAAAGCCTCACCCGCTGCTTGCTGGCGGAGCAGTTCTTGGGCGGCGGCTTGCGCGCCAGACCACAGGGGCAGGGCAGGGGTATTCATAGTCGCCAGTGTGGCACAGGGACGCCGTGTTGCCCCACGGCATTGAGTAACATACCAGCCATGCAATTTATTGAAACCGCGTTGCTGCGTATAGGCTACAAAGAATGGAATCCCGAGGGACAACACGCCATCGTGCTCACCCACGGTTGGCCCGACAGTCCGCGCTCTTGGCATGAAGTCGTGCCGCATTTGGTGCAAGCGGGCTACCGCGTCATCGCACCTGCTTTAAGGGGGTTTTTGCCCACCACTTTTTTACGTGAAGACACGCCGCGCACGGGGCAGCTCTCAAGTTTGGGGCGCGATATGGTCGAGTTTGTGCACGCCTTAGGTCTTGAAAAGCCGGTGTTGGTAGGCCACGACTGGGGCGCACGGGCGGTGGCCAATGCCTGCGGACTTGAGCCTGGCATTGCCAGCCATATGGTGTTGATCTCAGTGGGTTACGGTACCAACGATCCCACACAAGCCTTGAGCATGGAGCAAACCCAGTTGTACTGGTACCACTGGTTCATGGCCACGGCACGCGGCGAGCGCTATGTGCGCGAAAACGCCAAGGAGTTTTCTCAACGCATGTGGGACACCTGGGCACCCAAGGGCTGGTATTTGCCTGCCGAGTTTGATCAAACCGCTTTGGCGTTTAACAACCCCGATTGGGCTGAGGTGGTGCTGCATTCTTACCAGCACCGTTGGGGCCACGCGCCCAGCGACCCTTATTACGACGCGGATGAGGCCTTGTTGCAACCCGCACCGGTGTTGCATGTGCCCACGCTGATGCTGCATGGTGAAGTTGATGGGGTGAGCCTGCCCGCCACATCTGCCCATCGCGAGAAGTTTTTCACTGGACCCTACCAGCGCCAACTGCTCGCTGGCGTAGGGCATTTCCCGCAGCGCGAAGCGCCTTCCAAGGTGGCGCAGGCTATTTTGGGGTTTTTAGCAGCCAACCCACAGTCTTAGCAAAAAGAAAAGCTTCAAGGGTCTTGCAGCCACTGGCAAATAGGACGCCACTGCAGCAAGTCTTTTTCCACCTTGCCAGGGGTGATATCAAACATGCTCAGACCGTGCGCGGCCAAGTGCAAATAGTGTTGGGTGTCGCGCAAATAGCCGACGATGGGCAAGTCGAGTGTGTCCATGAATTCACGCAATTTGTTGGCTGCCAAGGTGCGCTCGTCGACCCGCATGCCCACCACGCCTACTTTGGTGCGGGTGTTGCCGACAATTTCACGCAGTTTGGTGAGAAAGTTTTGCGCCGCATACATATCAAAAATGCTGGGCATGATGGGAACTATGATTTTCTCGGCACGCCCCAACACTTCTTTGAAGCGCCAGCCGTCCAGCCCCCCTGGGGTATCGATCACCACATGGGTGGTGCCTTTAGGAGGCTTGGCTGTCAACACCAAATCGGCTTGCAACTCCCAAGTGGTGATGCGCGGAACCTGCTCGGGTCGCAGGCTCAGCCACAGTCGTGAGGACTGCTGGACATCGGCGTCGCCGAGCATGACCGCGTGGCCTTGCGAGGCAAAAAAGCCTGCGACATTGGTTGATAAAGTGGATTTTCCAGCCCCGCCTTTGGGGTTGGCAATGACAATCACCGGCATATCAGGAAATCTCCCAGCCCCTGTCGCTGTTGCAGTAGGTCAGTGCTTGGTTGTACAAAGCGGTTCCCTCGGTGCGACCAGCGGCAACGAGGAAATGGTTTTTTAGAGGCATCATATCGTTGGAGCGGGCGCAATCGAAACCATTGTTCTTGGCGCCGTTAAAGTACAAGACCACCCGTCCATTGGATTTAACGCTGCGCTGGCGCGCAGTGAGAAAACCCACGGCGCAAGCGCCCGAGCAAACTTGCCCTTCGGTGACCACCGCTTCTGCCCCATAGCGCCCCAACACTTGGCCCAGCTCTATGCCTAAAAGCGGTTTGCCGGCATTGGAGTTGAGGTAGACCTGAGGCGGCACACGCTGGCCTTGGCTGTTGATGCATTGGGAGAGGTTGTGCATATGTGCTTGCAAGCTTTGCAAACTGACAGGGTCTATGGTGCCTGAGAACTCCACAATGTCCATGCTGCCTTTGGCGCAACTCGCATGGCGCAAAGTGCTGTGGCGGGTCTCAAAAGTTTGGCCCTGGGTCGAGCCCAAAACCGTCATTTTGTCTTGTGGAAAACCAAAGCTGTTGGAACCCAAGACCACCTGATGAGGCTTAGGCGCAAAGAGTGAGCTTATGGGCGAGACAGTTGTGCAGGCCACCAAGCCAAGCAGCAGGAGGTGCAGCCCAAGGGTGAATATTCTTTTCATACAACAGTCCTGATGTGATTTTTCGGAAAATGGGGTCATCTAATGGTCGGTTTTGGCCGAAGAAACTTGAGCTAAATAAGAGTTTTGCAACAAATTCCCCATTTTGGCTGCTTAAAACTTTAAAACCATGACAGAAATCCCATGGCCACCGGCCAAAAATCCGAAGAGGCCTACCAGCCCAGTGACTGGACAGCCATAGGCCGCGACAGCAGCAGCCAAGCCATGCTCAACTACATCTGCTCTTTGTAGCGCCTTACTTGACCACCATCAAAGTAAAGGGGTACACATAGGCTTGCAGCGTAACCAAAATACCGACCAAACAGGCCAAGGCAATCGAGTGGAAAAACACAAAGCGAAGAATATCGCCTTCGTGGTTGAACCAGCGCGTGGCGGTCGAGGCCACCACAATCGACTGGGCGTCGATCATTTTGCCCATCACGCCGCCTGAACTGTTGGCCGCGCCCATGAGGTTGGGTGACAGCCCCAGTTGTTCGGCTGCCACTTTTTGCATGCCGCCAAACAGCACATTGGATGCCGTGTCGGAGCCCGTGAGCGCCACGCCCAGCCAGCCCATCAAAGTGCCAAAGAAGGGGTAGAACACGCCGGTGTTGGCAAACGCCAGACCCAAGGTGGTGTCGGTTCCTGAGTAGCGTGTCAAATAACCCAAAGCCAACATCAACACAATGGTCAGCAATGAATAGCGAACCAGCCACAAGGTGCTAAAGAAGATACGCACCATGTGCAAAGGGTTGTACTTCATGGCCAAGCCCCCGACGATGGCCGACAACAAAATGCCGGTGCCGGTGGAAGACAAGAGGTTCAAGGTGAAGATGGCGCTTTCGGTTTTAGGTACAGGCACCACCGGCGGCATTTTTTCGATGAGGTTGTGCAAACCGTCCATAGGAAACTGGGGTGCAAAAAAGCCGTTGAGGAACGCTTTGACTGAAGGCATACCCCAAATAAAGATGAATACGGTGAGGATGGCCCAAGGGGTCCAAGCGCGGATGATGGCGTCACGTGTATGCACCGTGACAGCGCGGGGCGCTTGCGCCTCGCCACCGGTGGTTTCATGACCCTTCAATGAAACCGAGGTCCAAATGGTTTTGGGTTGCCAGTAGCGCAAGAAGGTGACCAAGCTGGCCATGCTGACCACGGCGGCAATGATGTCGACCAACTCTGGGCCGATGTAGTTGGACACCAAGAATTGCATGATGGCAAAGCTTGCCCCGGTGACCAAAATGGCAGGCCAGATATCCCACATGGCGCGGCGACCGGCAAAGGCCCAAATCAGCCAAAACGGCACCAGCAAAGAGAAGAAGGGCAACTGGCGACCCACCATCATGGAGACTTCCATGGCGTCGTAGCCATGCACTTTGGCCAAGGTGATGATGGGGGTACCTAAAGCGCCGAAGGCCACAGGTGCGGTGTTGGCAATCAGCGATAAGCCAGAAGCCGCCAAGGGCGAAAAGCCCAAGCCAATCAAGATGGCCGCGGTCACTGCCACAGGCGTGCCAAAACCAGCAGCGCCCTCAAAGAAAGCGCCAAAAGCAAACGCAATCAGCAACAACTGCAAACGGCGGTCTTCGGTGATGCCGGCAATCGAGTCTTGCAAAACCTTGAAACTGCCGTTTTGTTCGGTGAGTTGGTGCAAGAAAATGATGTTGAGCACAATCCAGCCAATGGGCAACAAACCCGTCAGGCCGCCATAAACGGCTGCACTGGCCGCCATTTCGCTGGGCATGCCATAAACCACAATCGCAATGACCAACGCGGCAAGCAAACCCGCACCCGCGGCGATATGTGCCTTCATATGCAAAAAGCCCAATCCCACCAGCATCACCACCACCGGTATGGCTGCCAACAAAGTAGACAACAGCATATTGCCTAAGGGATCGTAAATTTGTTGCCAAACCATGGTGAAGACTCCGATACAAGAAATCAAAAATTATAGAAAGGTCTGCTTAAGGGTTTCCCCCCTGCAAATTCAAGGGGGCTTAGCTGATCACTTGTTGGTGAAAGCCAAATTGGCCTGATGCGCGATCGGCATAAAACGCCTTTAAGGTCTCACGCACGGTGCGAAAAGCCAAATCGTCCCAAGGAATGTCCGCCTCATCGAACAAGCGAGCTTCCATGGTTTCATGTCCAGGGTTGAAGCGGTCGCTTTTCAACTGGGCAAGGAAAAAGAAGTGCACCTGACCCACCTTAGGCACATCGATCAAGGTGAACAGCGCTTGCATTTCAATGTCTGCGCCGGCTTCTTCGTCGGTTTCTCGGGCTGCGCCTTGGGCCAAAGACTCATGCAGTTCCATGAAACCCGCAGGCAAGGTCCAAAAGCCTTTGCGCGGCTCGATATTGCGTTTGCATAAAAGCACTTGCGTGCCCCACACAGGGACAGTGCCCACCACGTTCAAGGGGTTGTCGTAATGCACGGTGTGGCAGGCGGTACAAACCGCACGCAAGCGGGTATCGCCGTCGTCAGGCAAGCGCATGACTACAGCCGTGCCACAGTTGCGGCAATGTTTGACAGGGTTTTTGATCAAGAGAGGCTCTTCACTCGGGGTCAGTCTTGGGGGAAGAGTGTATCGATTCGCCTATGGCCTTGAATAGTTTGCAAAAAGCTTATCCTATAACTATGAAACTTTATTCATATTTCCGTTCTTCTGCCTCGTTTCGTGTGCGTATCGCGTTGGCGCTCAAAGGCTTGAGCTATGACTACGTGTCGGTGCATTTGGGTTCAGGTCAGCAGTTTCAAGACGATTTCACCGCTGTCAGCGCCGACGCCTTGATTCCTGTGCTGGAGATTGAAGGGCTGCGCTTGACGCAGTCCATGGCCATCATGGAATATTTAGATGAGCAATACCCGCAACCGGCTTTGTTACCCAGCGACGCAGCGGGTAAATGGCGGGTGCGTGCCTTGTCGCAATCGATTGCGTGTGAGATCCATCCCTTGAACAACCTGCGGGTTTTGAAATACCTCACTGGCACTTTAAAGTTGGACGAAGACACGAAAAACACCTGGTATCACCACTGGGTTCGCTCAGGGCTAGAGGCGTTTGAAAAACAGCTGCACAAAGCTGAGACGGGAATTTTTTGCCATGGCGACCAAGTCAGCATGGCTGATTGCGTGTTGGTGCCACAAATCTTCAATGCCAAGCGGTTCAAAGTAGATTTAAACGGGCTAGCGCGAACCATGCAAATATTTGATGCCTGCATGGCCTTGCCCGCTTTCAGCCAAGCTCAACCCTCAGCTTGTCCCGACTTTGAAGCCTGAGCTTTTTCCTTACATACCCGCTTGGCCTGGGGTGAAGGTGTTTTGCACCACCCGAACCGGCGGTTCGTCTTTGCCGCCTTATGAAAGTTTCAATTTGGGCGACCATGTAGGCGACGATGCGCAAGCGGTATTCAACAACCGGCAGTTACTCACCTTAGAGTTGCAACAACGCCCCGTCTTCATGCGCCAAGTCCATGGCAGTGTGGTGGCGCAGTTGCACCATGACACGCCCGATGGCCAACAAGCCGACGCCTGTTTCACCCAAGAGGCCGGCGTGGCTTGCGCCGTCATGGTGGCCGATTGCCTGCCGATTTTGTTTTACAGCGCTCGCAAAAAAATGATCGCTGCAGTCCATGCCGGTTGGCGTGGTTTGGCCGGTGAGCCTGAGCGCGGTGGGGTGTTGGAGGCCATGCGACGCGCTTTGGTCAGTCGGGGCGCTTTAGAAGATGTGCAGATTTGGCTGGGACCCTGCATAGGCCCTCGCGCTTTTGAAGTGGGGCCAGAGGTGCGCGAGGCTTTTCTGGCTCATGATGCTTTGGCTGCCTCCGCTTTTAAGAGTTTGCCAACCGAGGGTAAATACTTGTGTGATTTGGCGCTGCTCGCCCGCCAGCGCTTAGCCGATTGGTCAGCAGGGGAAATTGAAGGTAATGACAGCACACCTTCTTGGTGCACTTTTGAAAACCCTCAGGTGTTTTTTTCTTACCGCAGAGATGGGGTGACAGGGCGATTCGCCGCGGGCATCGCTTTGCTGGGCTAATGGGGCGTTTTTAGCAAGTGGTTTGTCATAAGATGGACAGAAATTTTTTGACCCCTCGCCATGCCCACCCCTCCTCGTTCTCTTTGGTTGCCAAATTTAAATTTTCATGGCGAGCAACTCACTCAACTGCAGTCAGCGTATGCCCAAGAAGCCATGTCCTTGTGGCAGCAAGGCCTGCAAGACAACCCCAAGCTGAAAGACCGTCGTTTTGCTGCCGAACCTTGGCAGCACAACCCGTTGTCCGCTTTTTCTGCCGCCATGTATTTGCTCAATGCCCGTACCTTGATGGCCATGACCGATGCCTTGGACACTGACGACAAAACCCGCGCCCGCATACGCTTTGCGGTAGAGCAGTGGGCCGCGGCATCTTCACCCAGTAATTTTTGGGCGCTCAATGCCGAGGCGCAGCAAAAAGCCATTGACAGCAAAGGCGAAAGCATTGCCAAGGGCGTGCAAAACATGTTGCATGACTTGCAACAAGGTCATGTGTCCATGACCGACGAGAGCCTGTTTGAGGTGGGCAAAAACGTGGCCACCAGCGAAGGCGCGGTGGTGTTTGAAGATGAGTTGTTTCAACTGTTGGAATACAAACCGCTCACACCTAAGGTTTACCAGCGGCCTTTTTTGTTGATACCGCCATGCATCAACAAGTTTTATATCTTGGATTTGCAACCGGCAAATTCTCTCATCCGCTACGCGGTGGCCCAGGGCCACCGTACTTTTGTGGTGAGTTGGCGCAACCCCGACACGTCCATGGCCCATGTCACATGGGACGACTATGTGGAAAAAGGTGCCCTCGCGGCCATTGAAGCGGCGCGGCGCATTGGCAATATGCCGCAAATCAATGCCTTGGGATTTTGTGTGGGCGGCACCATCCTCAGCAACGCCTTGGCGGTGTTGGCCGCGCGGGGGCAAGACCCTGTGGCCAGCGCCACCTTGCTGACCACCTTGGTTGACTTCAGTCACACAGGTGTGTTGGATGTGTTCATAGACGAAGCGTTTGTTAAATTTCGCGAAGCCCAATTTTCTGAGGGCGGTTTGATGGCGGGTCGCGATATGGCGCAAACCTTTAGTTTTTTGCGTCCCAACGATTTGGTCTGGAATTATGTGGTGGGCAACTACCTCAAAGGGGAAACACCGCCGCCGTTTGATTTGCTTTACTGGAACAGCGACGCGACCAATTTGCCCGGGCCCATGTACGCTTGGTATTTGCGCAATACCTATTTGGAAAATAATTTGGTCAAACCCGGCAAGGCCACCGTCTGTGGCGAGTCGATTGACCTGCGCCGAGTCGATACCCCTGTGTATATTTATGGCTCTAAAGAAGACCATATTGTTCCTATAGCTGCAGCTTATGCCAGCACCCAAGTCTTTCAGGGTCCCAAGCGTTTTGTGATGGGCGCGTCGGGCCATATTGCCGGCGTCATCAACCCGCCTGAGGCGAAAAAACGCAGTTTCTGGACCGGCAAAGACAACAGTTTCCCCGAGCGCTTTGGCGACTGGCATGCCAAAACCCAAGAGCATGCAGGTAGCTGGTGGCCCGATTGGGCGGCTTGGCTGAAAACCCATGCCGGACAGCAAATTGCCGCCCCGAAAAAATACGGGCGCGGTGAGTTCCAGGCCATAGAGCCTGCACCTGGACGCTACGTTAAATCCCGCGCCTGAAAATTACAAAAAACCAACTTAAGGAAACAAGAAGTTATGAGTCAAAAAACCGCTTACGTGACAGGTGGCATGGGTGGCATAGGCACCGCTATTTGCCATCGCTTGCACAAAATGGGCTACAAAGTCATTGCCGGCTGCGGCCCCAGCCGCGACTTTGACAAATGGCTGGGTGAGCAAAAAGCAATGGGCTACAGCTTTCACGCCTCGGTGGGCAATGTCGCCGACTGGACGTCCACCACCGATGCCTTCACCAAAGCGGTGGCCGAACACGGACCCATCGATGTCTTGGTGAACAACGCCGGCATCACCCGCGACCGCATGTTTTTGAAAATGACAGTTGACGACTGGAAGGCCGTGATCGACACCAACTTGAATGCCATGTTCAACGTGACCAAGCAAGTCGTGCCTGGCATGGTGGAAAAGGGCTGGGGTCGCATCATCCAAATATCCTCTGTGAATGGCGAAAAAGGCCAGTCGGGGCAAACCAATTACTCGGCGGCCAAAGCCGGCATGCACGGCTTCACCATGGCCTTGGCGCAAGAAATGGCCAACAAAGGCGTGACAGTGAACACCGTCAGCCCTGGCTACATTGGCACCGACATGGTCAAAGCCATCAAGCCCGATGTGTTGGACAAAATTATCGCCACCATTCCCGTGAAGCGCTTGGGCACACCCGAAGAGATCGGCTCCATTGTGGGCTGGTTGGCGGGCGATGAGTCGGGCTTTACCACTGGTGCAGACTTCTCCTGCAACGGTGGCTTGCACATGGGCTAACTTTGAAAAGTGATGGTATGAAAGCAGCTTGGTATGAACGCAATGGGCCAGCCACAGAGGTGATGGTGGTGGGCGAGCGGCCCACGCCAGAGGCCGGTGCGGGTGAGGTCAGGGTGAAGTTACACACCTCGGGGGTCAACCCCTCGGATGTGAAGTCACGCATGGCCAGGCCTTTGGGCAACGCCTTCATCATCCCGCACAGCGACGGCGCGGGCGTCATCGACCAAGTAGGTGCCGGTGTGCCGGCCACGCGCATGGGCGAGCGGGTTTGGACATGGAACGCCCAGTGGCAGCGCCCCCATGGCACGGCCGCAGAGTATGTGGTCTTGCCTTCTGCGCAAGCCGCGCATTTGCCCGACAACACCTCTTTCGAGGCAGGTGCTTGCATGGGCAT
>CAMBXY010000053.1 GCA_945871945.1 Bordetella parapertussis | reverse complement strand
GTGGGCAGACCCCAGGCAAAACACACCGTGCCCACGGGCTTGGTGGGGCTGCCGCCGCTGGGTCCCGCAATACCCGTGACCGCCACAGCCACTTGCGCTTGAGATTTTTTCAAAGCGCCCAGCACCATGGCTTGGGCGACTTCTTCGCTGACCGCGCCGTGACGCGCCAAAACAGCGC
Source organism: Bordetella parapertussis (assembly GCA_945871945.1). Classification (GTDB taxonomy): domain Bacteria; phylum Pseudomonadota; class Gammaproteobacteria; order Burkholderiales; family Burkholderiaceae_C; genus Limnohabitans. Next base: position 9,467 of record CAMBXY010000053.1, on the reverse strand, counting down.
TTGGCACACCCAACATGTCGTGCTTGGCCTCGTTGCTGTAACTGACAAAACCACGCTCAAACCATTGGCTGGAGCCTGCCAAGTCGGTGCAAGCCGCAGCGATCATGCCGCCGGTGCAACTCTCGGCGCTGGCCAACATCCAGCCGCGCTGCAGCAGCGCATCCGCCAAGGTAGAAACAGTGTGTTGCGTGTTCATCGTGTCGCCTGCCAAAGTGCCAAACACAGCAGCGTACAAAAAGCCGCCACGATGTCATCAAACATGATGCCAAAGCCGCCACGCCACCCCTGCCCGTGAAACGCCGCGTCTGCCCAGCCCACAGGGCCGGGCTTGACCGCGTCAAACAATCGAAACAACACAAAGGCGACAAATTGCCCGGTCAAACTGGCGGGCATCCATAAAAACAATATCCACCAAAAAGCGGCGATCTCATCCCACACAATGGAGCTGGGGTCATTGACTTGCATATGGTCCGCTGTGATCTTGCAGACCCACCAACCCAAGGGCAAGGCAGCCACCAGCACACACGCCAGTTGCTCGGTGTCCAGCCAATAGTCCATCAATAAATAAGAGGCCCAAGCCCACAGGGTGCCGACCGTGCCTGGCGCCCAGGGGCTTAGACCTGAGCCAAAACCCATGGCCACCCAGTGAGCAGGGTGAGAGAGCATGAAGCGCGAGGCTTGCAAACTGGCGGCGTAAGACATGAAAGCTTTTCTAAAGGGCGGGTTGTTAAACAGCGAAGTGGTCAAAACCGGCAAAGCGCCGCGACAGGGGCAGGCCTTGCAAGTCCAGCACCTGCAAGCCAGCCACGGGTGTGATGCGGCCTATGCAGGTGACGCTCACGCCGGATTGCTCGGCGGCGGCCAAAACCTCATCGGCTTGGTCGGGCGCTGCGGTAAACAGCAGCTCGTAGTCGTCGCCACCGGCCAAAGCGAAGTCTAAACGTTTGTTAAAGCTGATGGTTTGCATCGCATCACTGATGGCGGCGCTGTCTTGCACCCACGCCGTCTCTATCACCGCGCCTACATGGGAGCGCTGCAAGATGTGACCCAAGTCACCCAGCAAGCCGTCGCTGATGTCGATGGCCGCATTGGCCACGCCGCGCAATGCCAAGCCCAGCGACACCCGAGGCGTGGGCCTGTCCATGCGCGCACGCGCAGCCTCAAAGTCAGCGGTCTGCAGGCTGAGGTTGCCACGAAAAACTTCCAGGGCCAAGCGCGCATCGCCCACCGTGCCGCTGACATAAATATCGTCGCCCAACTGCGCATGCTGGCGCAGCAAGGCGTCACCCGGCGGCACCTCGCCCAATACGGTGATGCAAATATTCAGTGGCCCTTGGGTGGTGTCGCCACCGATTAATTCGCAGCTGTGGGCATCAGCCAAAGCCCACAGGCCTTTGGCGAAGCCCGCCAGCCAAGCCTCGTCGACAGACGGCAAGGCCAAAGCCAAAGTGAAAGCCAAAGGTTTGGCGCCGCAAGCCGCCAAGTCGCTCAGGTTCACGGCCAAAGCTTTGTGGCCTACATCGGCCGCGGGGGTGGTGGATAAAAAATGTCGGCCTTGCACCAACATGTCGGACGACACCGCCAGTTGCATGCCGTGCTGCGGTTGCAGCAAAGCGCAGTCGTCGCCCACGCCCAGCACCGCTGTGCGGCCAGGGCGGGTGAAATAGCGGGCAATTAAATCAAATTCGCCCATGGAGGGTCAATGCATTTGACGTTTGCCGCTGTCGCTCAAGGCATCTAAAACAAACATAGGGATGTCGATATCAAACCGTTCGCCGTCCTCGGCCACGCAAAAATAACTGCCGTGCATGGTGCCCGTGGGGGTGCGCAGGCGCGCGCCGCTGGTGTATTCAAACACTTCGCCCGGTTGCAACAAGGGTTGGTAGCCCACCACGCCCAAGCCTTTGATTTTTTCATGCAAACCCTCGGCATCATTGATGTGCCAAGTGCGGGAAATCACTTGCGCGCCTATGTCGCCGGTATTGCGAATCAGCACTGAGTAGGCAAAGGCGAAGACACCGTCCTCGGGCGCGGATTGCTCGGGCAGGTAGTGAGGTGTGACTTCAACACGGAGTTGGTAGGCTGGCATAAGGTAGGTTTGATAGAAAATCAGCTGACTTACATTCTGACACCATAATAAGCCCTATGAAAAACTTCTACCGCATCGCCCCGTCCATTTTGTCCGCCGACTTTGCCCGTTTGGGCGAGGAGGTGAAAAACGTCATCGCCGCTGGTGCCGACTGGATTCACTTTGACGTGATGGACAACCACTATGTGCCCAACTTAACCTTTGGCCCCATGGTCTGTCAAGCCTTGAAGCCCCACGCCAAAACCGCTGCCGGTGTGGCGGTGCCCATTGATGTGCACCTGATGGTGCAACCGGTGGACGCCTTGGCCGCCGCATTTGCCCAAGCTGGCGCCGACCTGATTAGCTTTCACCCTGATGCCTCAGCCCACGCACACCGCAGCGTGCAAGCCATTAAGGCCGCGGGTTGCCAAGCCGGTGTGGTGTTCAATCCGGCCGAGCCATTAGATGTGCTTGATTGGCTGATCGACGACATTGAGCTCATTCTCATCATGAGCGTCAACCCGGGCTTTGGCGGACAAAGTTTCATCGACTCAGCCTTGCGCAAAGTCGAGCATGCACGCAAACGCATTGAGGCCAGCGGACGCGATATCCGCTTGGAAGTCGATGGCGGCATCAAGCCAGACAATATCCGCCAAGTGGCCAATGCAGGTGCGGACACTTTTGTGGCGGGCAGCGCGATTTTTGGCAAACCCGATTACAAAGCCGTCATCGACCAAATGCGGGTGGCTTTAGCTTAGTTTTTATCTTGAAAGTTCTCATGTTTCTTCGATTCAATTGCGTGGCGCTTGCCATTTTTTTGGCGCTTGTCAGCAACCTTGCCCAAGCTGCTTGTTTTGCCGATTCGCCCTTGACCCGCCCCGATGAGCGCTACCAAGCGGTGGACGGCAGCAATGGCGCGGAAGTCAAAGACACGCAAACAGGTTTGGTCTGGCAGCGCTGCATGCATGGCCTAAAGTGGGATGGCAATGCCTGCTCGGGCAATGTAACGCCGCAAGACTGGCCCACTGCCACCAAGACCGTTGCCGGCGCAAAGCCTTGGCGTTTGCCGACCCAAGCCGAGTTACAAGACTTGATTGAGAAAAGCTGCAGCAAACCCGCTTTGAACAACAACTGGTTTGGTTCTGGCCCCATGGGCTGGGTTTGGACAGCGACTGACATGGGCAGTCCCGATGGCTCGGTGGTGATCAACACCGAAACCGGCCTGATTGCCAACTTGATCAAAAAACTTCCGCTTTATGTGCGCTGGGTGCGCTAACTTAACTAACAGTTCATACCTATGAATATCCCAACTTTGCAAGCCCTGATGATCGACCTTGATGGCACCATGGTCGACACCATGGCCGACTTCGAGGCCGCACTTAATTTGGCTTTGGCCGACATCGATTTGCCCAAGGTTTCCCCTGCCGTTGTCAGTATTGCGGTAGGCAAAGGCTCGGAGCATTTGGTGCGCACCGTGCTGCAACACCAGTTGCGGCTGCCCGAGGTGCAAGCCAGTGGCTTGGTATGTGACAACACCACCGTGGACTCCATGTACGAGGCAGCCTTTTTGCGCTACCAGCATCACTATGGCCATGTCAACGGTCAGCACGCCGAGGTCTACGCGGGAGTGTTGCAAGGCTTGCAAGCTTTTCAAGCACGAGGCCTACCCATGGCCTGCCTCACCAACAAACCCACCGCTTTCGCCAAAGATTTGTTGGCGCGTAAAGGGCTTGATGGGTTTTTTGGCCATGTGTATGGTGGTGACGCTTTTCCACGCAAAAAGCCCGACCCCATGCCACTGTTGGAAACTTGCAAAGCTTTGGGCACCGCGCCATCACATACTTTGATGCTGGGCGACTCACAAAATGACGCCCAAGCCGCCCGTGCCGCCGCCTGCCCCGTGGTTCTGGTGACTTATGGTTACAACCATGGCGAGCCTATCCGCGGTGTGGACTGCGACGGCTTTATCGACAGCTTCACCGAGCTGCGGCTTTAAGCGCCTGCGGGCGTATTTGATACACTTTCCTATATGTTTATGCATCTCAACATCCTCACAGGTTGCAATGACCGAGGAGCTTGGCCTTGGCGTCGCCAGCCCTGCTCGGCGGTGATGGTGTTGGTTTAAACCTTTTACTGCCTCCTTCTCTAGGGGCCCTTGCTTGGCGCCCCTGTGTCAATTTAGAAAGCCCTGAATGGGCCGAGCTGTGGAGGCTCTAGCGTGATGACAGAAACCGAATTCAATCAACTTTCCAAGCAAGGCTACAACCGCATACCTTTGATGCTGCAAGCCTTTGCCGACCTTGAAACCCCGCTCTCGCTCTACCTGAAGCTGGCGTTTCACCAAGACGGGGGCAAGCACAGCTTTTTGCTCGAATCGGTGGTGGGTGGCGAGCGCTTTGGGCGTTACAGCTTCATTGGTCTGCCAGCGCGCACCTTGCTGCGCGCCAATGGTTTTGGCCAAGCCGCACACACCGAGGTGGTGACCGATGGCGTGGTGATGGAAACCGACCATGGCAACCCGCTGGACTTCATTGCCAGCTACCAACAGCGATTCAAAGTGGCGCTGCGCCCAGGCATGCCCAGGTTTTGCGGCGGCTTGGCCGGCTACTTTGGTTACGACACGGTGCGCCACATCGAGAAGAAGTTGCTGCACTCTTGTCCGCCCGACAGCTTGGGCTGCCCGGATATTTTGCTGCTGCAAACCGAAGAGTTGGCGGTGATCGACAACTTGTCTGGCAAGCTCACATTGCTGGTGTACGTGGACCCTGCGCTTGCCCAGGCTTACGCCAGCGGACTCAAGCGTTTGCAGCAACTCAAAGAGATGCTCAAGCATTCGGTGCAGGCGCCCGAACTCAAGGCGTCTGTTCCTCAAGATGCCCAGCGCTCGTTTGTCAAGGCAGATTATTTGAAGGCGGTTGATCGCGCCAAAGACCTGATTGAGGCCGGCGACTTCATGCAAGTGCAGGTGGGGCAACGCATACAAAAGCGCTTCACCCAAAGCCCTTTGTCTTTGTACCGCGCTTTGCGCTCTTTGAACCCCAGTCCCTATATGTATTACTACCACATGGGCGACTTTCATGTGGTGGGGGCTTCGCCTGAAATTTTGGTGCGCCAAGAAACCACGCCTGAGGGCAACAAGGTCACTATCCGCCCCTTGGCCGGCACTCGCCCGCGTGCGGCAACGCCAGAGGCAGACTTGGCCGCCGAGCAAGAACTCATTAACGATCCCAAAGAACGCGCCGAACACGTGATGCTGATCGACTTGGCCCGCAACGACATTGGGCGCATCGCCAAAACCGGTACGGTGAAGGTGACCGAAGCTTTTGCGGTGGAGCGTTACAGCCATGTGATGCACATCGTCAGCAATGTCGAAGGCATGTTGAAAGACGGCATGAGCAGCATGGATGTGCTGCGCGCCACTTTCCCCGCCGGCACCCTCACTGGCGCGCCCAAAGTGCATGCCATGGAACTCATCGACCAACTCGAACCGGTCAAGCGCGGTATTTATGGCGGTGCTTGCGGTTACCTCAGCTTCGCTGGTGACATGGATGTGGCTATTGCCATTCGCACCGGCATCATCAAAGACAACACCTTGTATGTGCAAGCTGCTGCGGGGGTGGTGGCGGACTCCATCCCTGAGATGGAGTGGCTGGAAACCGAGCACAAGGCGCGGGCCTTGCTGCGTGCCAGCGAGTTGGTCGAAGGGGGTTTGGAATGAAACTCCTGATGATCGACAACTACGACAGCTTCACCTATAACTTGGTGCAGTATTTTGGTGAGCTTGGTGCCGAGGTGCTGGTTCATCGCAACGATGAAATCAGCTTGGCAGAAATAGCGGCGCTCAAGCCCAGCCATCTGGTGGTGTCTCCCGGCCCATGTTCGCCCGCAGAAGCGGGCATTTCAGTGGCGGCCATTCAGCATTTTGCCGGCAAGTTGCCTATTTTGGGCGTGTGTTTGGGACACCAAAGCATAGGCGCAGCTTTTGGCGGGCGCATCATTCGCGCCCAGCAACTTATGCATGGCAAAACCAGTCTCATCCATACCACCCAGCAAGGCGTGTTTGCCGATTTGCCCAAGGACTTCACCGTCAACCGCTACCACTCGCTGGCGATTGAGCGCAGCACTTGTCCGCCGGAGTTGGAAGTAACGGCCTGGACCGAGGACGGCGAAATCATGGGTGTGCGCCATCGCAGTTTGCCCATTGAGGGCGTGCAGTTTCACCCCGAGTCCATACTCACCGAACACGGACACGCTTTGTTGAACAACTTTTTGAAAACGCCTCAGCCATGACCATCACCCCTACCGAAGCACTGCAGCGCACCATTGAGCACCGTGAAATTTTTCACGACGAGATGCTGCACTTGATGCGCATGATCATGAACGGAGAAATAACGCCGCTCATGGCTGCGTCCATTCTGACCGGCTTGCGGGTGAAAAAAGAAACGATTGGCGAAATCACAGCAGCTGCGCAAGTTATGCGTGAGTTTTCCACCAAGGTCGAGGTGGCTGATCGAACCCATTTGGTCGACATCGTCGGCACCGGCGGCGATGGCGCCCACACCTTCAATATATCCACCTGCGCTATGTTTGTGGCCGCCGCCGCTGGTGCGCAGGTCAGCAAACATGGCGGGCGCAGCGTCAGCAGCAAAAGCGGCAGCGCCGATGTGCTCGAGAGCTTGGGCGCACACATCAACCTCTCGCCCGCCTTGATTGCCCAATGCATTGCCGAGGTAGGCATTGGTTTTATGTTCGCGCCCAACCACCATCCCGCTATGAAAAATGTGGCACCGGTTCGCAAAGAACTGGGCGTTCGCACCTTGTTCAATATTTTGGGGCCACTCACCAACCCCGCTTCAGCGCCGCATATTTTGATGGGGGTGTTTCACTCCGATTTGGTGGGTATTCAAATCCGTACTTTGCAACGTTTGGGTGCCGAGCATGCTTTGGTGGTGTATGGGCGTGACGGTATGGACGAGGTCAGTTTGGGCGCTTCAACTTTGGTGGGTGAATTGAAAAATGGCGACATCACTGAGTATGAAATTCATCCAGAAGATTTTGGCCTGAGCATGGCCAGTCACCGCACACTGAGAGTGGACACGCCCGAGCAGTCGCGCGACATGGTGCTTGCTGTTTTAGACAACCAAGCCGGCGCGCCACGCGACATCGTCGCCTTGAATGCGGGTATTGCGTTGTATGCCGCCAATGTGGCGCCCACCATGGCAGCAGGTATTGCCTTGGCGCAGCAAGTCTTGGCCAACGGCCTAGCCAAAGCTAAGTTGGCACAATGGCTGGCATTCACCCACCAACATGCGGCAACATCTTTAAAGGCCTAGCAGTGAGCGATATCCTGAATCAAATTATCCAAACCAAGCGCGAGGAAGTGGCTCTGCGTAAGCGCGCCGTGTCACTGCAGGCGGTCAGAGCGGACGCCTTGAGCCGCGTGCTCACCCGTGACTTTGAAGGTGCTTTGCGGCGCAAGATTGCAGCCGGCCATGCCGCAGTAATTGCTGAAGTGAAAAAAGCCAGTCCTTCTAAAGGTTTGTTGCGTGAGGACTTCATCCCTGCGGATATTGCCCAAAGCTATGCCTTTGGCGACGGCAAAATCAGCGCTGCATGTTTGTCGGTGCTGACCGATCAGCAGTATTTTCAAGGCAGCAACGATTTTCTTAAGCAAGCCAGGGCTTCTTGCGATTTGCCGGTGTTGCGCAAAGACTTCATGATCGACATTTACCAAATCTACGAGTCCCGCGCCATGGGCGCAGACTGCGTGCTGTTGATCGCCGCTTGCTTAGATGACGCGCAAATGGCCGAGTTTGAGGCCGCTGCCCGCAGCCTTGACATGGCGGTGCTGGTCGAGGTGCATGACCGTCAAGAACTCGATCGCGCGCTCAAACTCAAAACCCCGCTATTGGGTGTGAACAACCGCAACCTGCGTACTTTTGAGGTGTCCTTAGACACCACGCTTGAGCTCATGCAAAATCTGCCCGCAGACAAATTGCTGGTGACTGAAAGCGGCATCGCCACCCGCGAAGATGTGAGCCGTTTGCGTGCGGCAGGCGTTCATGCGTTTTTGGTGGGAGAAGCCTTTATGCGTGCCCAACAGCCTGGTGAGGCCTTGGCCGTCTTGTTCGGTGACTGAAAGCGCCGGTTTAACCGCGGTCGAGCCCTTGGCTTGGCCGGTGCATCCCTCATGGCAGCCCTTGGTCGACCGGTTTTGGCAAAGTTCACAAGGGCAGGCTTTGTTGGTTTTTTTGCGGCAACGTTTGCATGTCGGTGCACGCATTTACCCGGCCCAGCCTTTGCGCGCTTTGTGGCTCACGCCCCTGCCAGAAATCAAGGTGGTGATTTTGGGCCAAGACCCCTATCACGGCGCCGGGCAGGCTGAGGGCTTGGCCTTTTCAGTGCCAGCTGGCGTGACACCGCCCCCATCACTGCGCAATATTTTTAAAGAGCTATTGAGTGATTTGGGCCAGGCCCCGCCTTTTGAGGCCACTTTGACCCCTTGGGCCAGCAAGGGTGTTTTGCTGCTCAACACCTGTTTGAGTGTGGAAGATGGCCTGCCCGCCAGCCACGCCAGAAAAGGTTGGGAGGCACTCACTGACGAAATTATCCAAGCAATAGCTGAATCGACCCATGCGTGTGTATTTATGTTGTGGGGTGCGCACGCCCAGTCAAAGCGTGCCTTGATCGCCCAAACATCAAGCCATCAGCCAACTTGTTGGGTCTTACAAGCCAACCATCCCTCGCCCTTGTCTGCCTTACGCGGCGACACGCCTTTCATCGGGTGTCAGCACTTTTCCAAGGCGCAAAAATGGTTGAAAACCCAAGGCGTATCAATGGATTGGCGTCTCGAGAGCTAAAAACGCCAACTGCTTGTATGAATTGGTCTTTTCTCTTGCCTCAGCGAAGTTTCTAGACTGGAATATGCTATAGTCTTTGGCTCGCTGGAGGGGTGCCCGAGTGGCTAAAGGGGGCAGACTGTAAATCTGTTGGCTTACGCCTACGCTGGTTCGAATCCAGCCTCCTCCACCACACTGCTTGGGTGAACTGCGACATCGTAGAGAGCCTTGCCGCGTGGGCGTTGGGGACCTGCGGGAGTAGTTCAATGGTAGAACCTTAGCCTTCCAAGCTAATGACACGGGTTCGATTCCCGTCTCCCGCTCCAAGCGGAGTTGGTGATCCGGCCAAAATTTTTTTGCCCATGTGGCTCAGTGGTAGAGCACTCCCTTGGTAAGGGAGAGGTCGCGGGTCCGATTCCCGCCATGGGCACCAGATCTGGTTTTTTTGGCATTAACTGTCAGTTTTTTTTCGGAGTCGAAGAATGGCAAAAGGCAAATTTGAGCGGACCAAACCGCACGTCAACGTTGGCACGATTGGCCACGTGGACCATGGCAAGACG
>CAMBXY010000052.1 GCA_945871945.1 Bordetella parapertussis | reverse complement strand
ATTGTTAACCCGATTTTTGTTTACTGATCGGACAGTTAGCCTGTAAGACCAAAGGGCACCCTCGGGTGCCCTTTTCTTTTGCCTACCTCAATATTTTTTAGCTGCAGCCAATTCCGGAAAAGCTTCATGGATGGTCGACACCTGACCGCAGTGCGCGGCGGTGTAGCCAGGGAGTTGGTTCACCGCAAATTGAAACTCGTCGCTGTTTAGCACTTTCAGCACCGACTGTAAATGCGGTCGCTCCAAGTCGGATTGGTTGCACAGCAAAAAATAGCGCTCGGTGGCCAAAGGTAAAAACTCGAGCTTAAAGCGCCTTGCCGGTGTTTCCACGCCAAAGCCCACATCGGCCATGCCACTGGCCACAAAAGCCGCCACCGCCGCATGGGTGAACTCGGCTTGCTCGTAGCCCGAAATTTGCGTGTTGTCTATGTGGGCTTTTTTCAAAAAACATTCCAACAAGAAACGCGTGCCGCTGCTGGGTTGGCGATTCACAAAACGAATGCCTTTGCGGGTGAGGTCTTTGGCCTCGTAAATTTTGTGCGGGTTGCCACTGGCCACCATCAAGCCTTGGCGACGCGTGGCCACATGGATGATGCGGTTTTCTTTGGGCACCAGCCAGCGGGCGTAATGCTTGAACGCGATTTCCTCAAACTCACCTTGCGGAATGTGAAAGCCTGCAATTTCACAGGCGCCCTCATGCAAAGAAGCCACCGCCTCAATACTGCCCACATATTTGCGCTCTACGCGAATATCAGACAAGGCCAAACTTTGGATCAGCTTTTCAACCGCAAAGCCATGGCTGGCATGGACCCTGAGGGTTTCGCCGCCAGCGGAGAGGACTCGCCCAATTTCTCCCTCTAGCTCTGAAGCCAAGCTCTCCAACAGGGGGGTGAGCCTTGCTGAAATGCGGTGCCCCGCCCAAACCAGTTTTTCCGCCAAGGGGGTGAGGGTGGAACCCTTGCCACGCTCCATATTCAGCAAGGGCATGCCCAGTTGCTCTTCGCCTTGTCGAATCAAACTCCAAGCGTGGCGGTAAGAAGCGCCGGTTTTTTTGCAAGAACCCGACAAACTGCCGTGCCCTTGCACCTCGGACAACAACTCCAGCAGTCGGGGCGCCAGGTTGTGCCCCTTGGCGTCGCTGATGGTCCACTGCGGCTTGATGGAAACTTTATGCATGTGGTCATATGCTTTTCAAAGCATATTAGTTGTGTTGATAAATTCAAGTCTACCTTACCCTCACTGGCATATTGCAGCAACACAGTAGTTTCCCTAAACTAACCTATGCCTTGAGAGCATATGTTGGTGTAAAGTTTGGGGGGTTGCAAAAAACCGTCCAAAGATTGGAGACATCATGACAACACAAGAAGACACGCCCGGATTTTTGTCCAAAGAACGCATTGTTGCCCCTGAGGGGTTCAACCGCTGGTTGGTGCCCCCTGCAGCCTTGGCCATACACCTGTGTATTGGTATGGCCTATGGTTTCTCGGTATTTTGGTTACCTTTGTCCAAAGCCCTTGGCATCAAAGATGCCCTTAAATGCGGTCCTGACATTGGTTTTTTCCAAGAACTTTTCATCTCCACCTGTGACTGGAAAGTCTCCACCTTGGGTTGGATGTACACCTTGTTTTTTGTATTGCTGGGCAGCTCGGCCGCCTTGTGGGGCGGCTGGTTAGAGCGCGCGGGCCCGCGCAAAGCGGGTGTTGTCAGTGCTGTGTGTTGGTGTGGCGGCATGCTCATCTCGGCTGCAGGCGTTTACTACCACCAGTTTTGGCTGATGTTGCTGGGCTCTGGCGTCATAGGCGGCATTGGTCTTGGCCTGGGTTACATCTCACCCGTCAGTACCCTTATCAAATGGTTCCCCGACCGCCGTGGCATGGCCACCGGCATGGCCATCATGGGCTTTGGTGGCGGCGCCATGATTGGCTCGCCCTTGGCTGCAGAGCTGATGAAAATTTTTGCCACCGACCTTGAAGTGGGTGTCTGGCAGACCTTCGTCATCATGGCTTTGGTTTACTTCGTTTTCATGATGGCAGGCGCTTTGGGTTACCGCATCCCCGCCACCGGTTGGAAACCTGCCGGCTGGACGCCACCTGTGAATCAGCAAGCCAACACCATGATCACCCAAGGCCATGTGCATGTCAGCAAGGTTTGGGGCATTCCTCAGTTTTGGATGGTCTGGGTGGTGTTGTGCATGAATGTGTCAGCCGGTATCGGCGTGATCGGCATGGCCAGCCCCATGTTGCAAGAAGTTTTTGGCGGCGCCTTGATGGGCATCGAGGCCAAGTTTATCGACCTTGACAAGACACAACTGACCACCATTGCCGGCATTGCAGCGGGCTTCACCGCCTTGCTGAGCTTGTTCAACATTGGCGGACGCTTCTTTTGGGCCAGCTTGTCTGACAAACTGGGACGCAAGATGACCTACATCATCTTCTTTGTGCTTGGCGCTGCTTTGTACGCGTCTGTCCCTGCCAGCGCCATGGCGGGCAACAAGATGCTGTTTGTGGCAGCGTTTTGCATCATCTTGAGTATGTATGGCGGCGGTTTTGCCACGGTACCCGCTTATTTGGCCGATTTGTTTGGCACGCAAATGGTGGGCGCTATCCACGGTCGCTTGCTGACCGCTTGGGCCACAGCAGGCATCTTGGGCCCCGTGGTGGTCAATTACATGCGCGACTACCAACTCGGTTTGGGCATCCCCCGTGAGCAGGTTTACAACCAAACCATGTTTATTTTGGTGGGCATGCTGGTGGTGGGTTTGATTGCCAACCTGATGATCAAACCGGTGGCCGCCAAACACTTCATGACCGCCGAAGAACTGGCTGCCGAGAAGAAACTTGCGCATGAAAAAGCCAGCGCCTCTGAAGTAGGAAGCGCACATGGCGGTGTCAGCCAAACCAACCCCTTGTGGGTGGCGCTGGCGTGGACAGCAGTGGGTATTCCACTGGTGTGGGGTATTTATCGCACGCTCTTGAGCGTGGGCAAATTTTTTAATTGATGGATGTATGGAATCAACCCAAGCTTTTTCTCAGCAGGAACTGATTGACCAACTGGTGCAAAACCACGCTGGACAAGCGGGCTCTTTGTTGCCACTGTTGCACGACATACAAGACCAGCTTGGGTTCATTCCTGCAAGCAGTGTTGCTTCTATCGCAGCGGGGCTTAACCTCACACGCGCAGAAGTGCACGGCGTCATTACTTATTACCACCACTTTCGCAGCACCGCGCCTGGCAAACATGTGATTCAAGTGTGCCGCGCAGAAGCTTGTCAGTCTTGCGGCGGCGAGGAGTTGTGGGCCTTGGCTGAAAAACTGCTGGGTTGCAAAGCCCATGAAAACAGCGCTAACGGGATGTTCTCTTTAGAGCCGGTGTATTGCTTGGGACTGTGCGCCAGCTCGCCAGCGGTACAGATTGGCGACAAATTGCATGCCCGCGTCAACGAAGCCAAGCTGACCCGCTTGGTACAAAGCTTGGAGACAGCAGCATGAGCATCACGATTTTTGTTCCCTGCGATTCTGCTGCATTGGCTGCCGGTGCCGATGAAGTGGTGGACGCGATTCACAAAGAGGCGGCTGCGCGTGGCTTGGCAATTGATGTGCAGCGCAACAGCTCGCGTGGCCTGTTTTGGCTTGAACCCTTGGTGGAAGTGCTGACACCGCAAGGTCGTGTGGCTTATGGCCCTGTGGCTTTTGAAGATGTGCCATCGTTGTTTGAAGCAGATTTTTTGCATGGCGCAAAGCACCCACTGTGTTTAGGCCCTACAGACGCCATTCCTTATTTGGCCAAGCAACAACGCCTCACCTTCGCCCGCATGGGCGTGACCCGTCCTTTGTCTTTGGATGATTACGCAGCGCACGGTGGCTGGGTGGGTTTGAAAAACGCAGTTGCCATGCAAGGCGATGCGGTGGTGCAAACATTGCTCGACTCTGGCCTGCGCGGTCGCGGTGGCGCGGCCTTTCCCGCTGGCATCAAATGGCGCACCGTGCGCGCCACCACAGCGGCGCAAAAGTACGTGGTGTGCAACGCCGACGAAGGTGACTCGGGAACATTTTCCGATCGCATGACCATGGAGGGTGACCCCTTTATGCTTATTGAAGGCATGGCGATCGCGGGCTTGGCGGCTGGCGCTACCCAAGGCTATATCTATATCCGCTCAGAATACCCGCACGCCATTTCTACGATGAACACCGCCATCGCCTTGGCCGAGTCAGCCGGCTATTTGGGCAGCAATGTGCTGGGCAGCGGGCAAGCCTTTCATTTGCATGTACGCAAAGCCGCAGGCTCTTATGTATGTGGTGAAGAAACCGCCATGTTGGAGAGCATTGAGGGCAAGCGTGGTCTGGTGCGTGCCAAGCCACCGCTGCCGGCGCTTGAAGGTTTGTTTGGCAAACCCACGGTCATCAACAACGTCATCACCTTGGCCAGTGTGCCCATCATCATGGCCAAGGGTGCGGCCTTTTACAAAGACTTTGGCGTGGGCCGCTCCACTGGCACCTTGCCATTCCAACTCAGCGGCAACATCTTGCAAGGCGGCTTGGTCGAACGTGCTTTTGGTTTAACCCTGCGCGAACTGCTGTTTGATTTTGGCGGTGGCAGCCGCAGTGGCAGGCCCATCAAAGCGGTGCAAGTCGGTGGCCCTTTGGGGGCTTATGTGCCTGAATCCCAATGGGATGTACCTTTGGATTACGAAACTTACGCTGCCATGGGCGCGGTGGTGGGCCACGGCGGCATTGTGGTGCACGACGAGCGCGCCAATATGGCCAAGTTGGCCCGTTACGCCATGGAGTTTTGTGCCATAGAGAGTTGCGGCAAATGCACGCCTTGTCGCATTGGCTCGACACGTGGCATGGAAACCATAGACCGCATTGGCACGGCATCGAACAAAGAGCAACAAGTGCATTTGCTGCGCGACCTGTGCGACACCATGTTACATGGCAGTTTGTGCGCCATGGGCGGCATGACCCCCTACCCCGTGCTATCGGCTCTCAACCATTACCCCGAAGACTTTGGCCTTGCACCCGCGGTTGCAACGGCTCACTGAAAGGAAACACCATGCTGATGTTTTTGAAACAAGAGCGCGATCACGGCACGCCAGCGCGTACCTCGGACCAAACCGTTCAACTCGAGATTGACGGCTACTCAGTGAGCGTGCCCAAAGGCACTTCGCTGATGCGCGCCGCGGTTGAAGCAGGCATTCAAGTGCCCAAACTTTGCGCCACCGACAGCTTGGAGCCGTTTGGCTCATGCCGTTTGTGTTTGGTGGAAGTCGAGGGTCGCAAAGGCTTTCCTGCTTCTTGCACCACGCCTGCTGAGGCCGGCATGGTGGTACGCACCCAGACCCCCAAGTTGCAAGACCTTCGCAAAGGCGTGATGGAGTTGTACATCTCCGACCATCCGCTGGATTGCCTGACCTGCAGCGCCAATGGCAACTGCGAGTTGCAAGACATGGCCGGTGTCACTGGCTTGCGCAATGTGCGTTACGGTGTAGGCGCGCAAGCGGGCGACCACCATTGCGACATGAAGAAAGACGAGTCCAACCCGTATTTCACTTACGACCCCAGCAAGTGCATTGTGTGCAACCGCTGCGTACGTGCCTGCGAAGAAACCCAAGGCACCTTTGCCCTCACCATCTCAGGACGAGGCTTTGAGAGCCGTGTTTCTGCCGGTCAAGACCAGCCTTTCATGGACAGCGAATGCGTGTCTTGTGGTGCTTGCGTCGAGGCCTGCCCGACTGCCACGCTGCAAGAAAAATCCATCATCGAACTCGGTCAACCCGAGCACAGCCTGATCACCACCTGCGCCTACTGCGGTGTGGGTTGCGGCTTCAAAGCTGAGATGAAGGGCAACACCGTGGTACGCATGGTGCCTTGGAAAGACGGCAAAGCCAACGAAGGCCATTCCTGTGTGAAAGGCCGTTTTGCATGGGGCTACGCCACTCACCAAGACCGCATCACCCAGCCCATGATTCGCGCCAAGATCACCGACCCATGGCAAGAAGTCAGCTGGGACGAGGCCATCAACCATGCGGCGTCTGAATTCAAGCGCATTCAAGCCAAGCATGGCAAAGATTCGGTGGGCGGCATCACTTCTTCGCGCTGTACCAACGAAGAAACCTATCTTGTACAAAAGTTGGTGCGTGCCGCTTTTGGCACCAACAACGTTGACACCTGCGCTCGGGTTTGTCATTCGCCCACCGGCTACGGTTTGGGACTGACCTTTGGCACCTCGGCCGGCACCCAAACCTTTAAGTCGGTAGAACACGCCGATGTGTTGTTGGTGATTGGTGCCAACCCCACCGACGCGCATCCCGTGTTTGCCTCGCGCATGAAACGCCGCTTACGCAAGGGCGCCAAGCTCATCGTGGCCGATCCACGCAAAATTGACTTGGTCAGAAGCCCGCATGTGAAAGCCCAGCACCATTTGGCCTTGAAGCCTGGCACCAATGTGGCCCTCATCAACTCTTTGGCCCATGTGGTGGTCACTGAGGGCTTGGTCGCCAAAGACTATGTAGCCTCGCGTTGCGACAACAAGAGCTTCAACGAATGGTGCGAGTTTGTTTCCAAGCCTGAAAATTCACCTGAAGCCTTTGAAACTGTGACCGGTGTGCCCGCCTCCGAGGTACGAGCTGCTGCACGCATGTATGCCGCTGGCCCCAATTCGGCTATTTATTACGGCTTGGGCGTTACCGAGCATTCCCAAGGCTCGACCATGGTCATGGGCATTGCCAACTTGTCCATGGCCTGCGGCATGGTCGGCAGAGAAGGCGTGGGTGTGAACCCCTTGCGGGGCCAAAACAATGTGCAAGGTGCTTGCGACATGGGCAGTTTCCCCCATGAGTTGCCAGGCTACCGTCACATTTCAGACACAACCACCCGCACATTGTTTGAAGGCGCATGGGGCGTGCACCTCAGCCCCGAACCTGGCCTGCGTATTCCCAATATGTTTGATGCCGCCATGGAAGGCTCCTTCTTGGGCTTGTACTGCCAAGGCGAAGACATTGTGCAGTCTGACCCCGACACCCAGCACGTGGCTGCGGCCTTGTCGGCCATGGAGTGCATCGTGGTGCAAGACATCTTCTTGAACGAAACCGCCAAATACGCCCATGTGTTTTTGCCGGGTTCTTCTTTCTTGGAAAAAGACGGCACCTTCACCAATGCCGAGCGCCGCATTTCTCGTATTCGCCAAGCCATGCCGCCCATGGCAGGATTGGCCGATTGGGAGGTCACGGTCAAACTCGCCAAGGCGCTGGGCTACGAGATGCACTATGCGCACCCCGAAGAAGTCATGAAAGAAATTGCCGCACTCACCCCAAGCTTTGCTGGTGTGAGCTACGCCAAAATTGACGAGCACACCAGCTTGCAGTGGCCTTGCAATGCTGACACCCCCGAGGCGGGCATGGACATCATGCACATCAGCGGCTTTGTGCGCGGTAAAGGCAAGTTCTTCCCCACACAGTACGTGGCCAGCCAAGAAAAAGTCACGCGTAAATTTCCGCTCTTGCTCACTACCGGCCGCATTTTGTCGCAGTACAACGTGGGGGCCCAAACCCGACGTACCGCTAACAACCTGTGGCACGATGAAGACCGCCTTGATATCCATCCGCATGATGCAGAGGAACGCGGCATCAAGGAAAACGACTGGGTAGGCATTGAGAGCCGCGCCGGGCGCACGGTGTTGCGCGCACGCGTGACCGAGGCCATGCAAGCCGGCGTGGTCTACACCACCTTCCACTTCCCCGAGTCAGGTGCCAACGTCATCACCACCGACGCCTCGGACTGGGCGACCAACTGCCCCGAGTACAAAGTGACAGCGGTGCAAATCGTGGCAGTCAGCCAGCCTTCCGAGTGGCAACAAAACTATCAGCGCTTCAACAAAGACCAACTCGGCTTGCTGGCCAAGGCACAGCAGAAAACTGAGACCTTTGAGGTGATGGGCAAGTGACCTCTGCGGTTGGCGCTGAATTGGCCTTGGCCGAAGAAGTGCCGGTGGCGCTGGTCTTCAATGGCATCACACATGCCGTGATGATGGCCAGTCCCCTCCATTTAGAAGACTTCGCCTTGGGGTTTGCTTTTACAGAAGGTTTGATCGAGAACCCATCTCAGCTTTTTGGTGTCGAGGTCATTTACCAAACCAAGGGCATTGAGTTACAGCTAGAGGTGGCAGCCCAAACCGAGGCGAGGCTGAAAGAGCGAAGACGCAGCATGGCGGGTCGCACCGGTTGTGGTTTGTGCGGCGCGGACAGTTTGGACCAAGTTAAATTGGCTTTGCCGCAAGCGCCTGAGGTGCATATCGATATTGACGCTATGCACCGCGCCCATGCACATATGCGTTCACAGCAACCGCTGAAACTTCAAACCGGCGCCACCCATGCCGCCGCTTGGTCTGACTTAGACGGCCATATCGTGCAACTACGTGAAGATGTAGGCAGACACAATGCGCTGGACAAACTGATCGGTGCTTTGCTCAAAGCCCACACACCTATGACCCAAGGCTTTGTGTGTATCACCAGTCGCGCCAGTTTTGAAATGGTGCAAAAAACCGTGATGGCCGGTGCCGGTGTTTTAACCGCGGTCTCAGCCCCTACCCGCTTGGCTGTTGATATAGCGCAGCAACACAATTTGGCATTGGCGGGTTTGGTGCGCGAACAAAGTTTCACGGCTTACAGCCACCCCTCGCGTTTGACCACTCTTCAACCTATCGCTTTACAGGCTTAGCATGCATTTAGAAAACCTTGTCTCCATGGCCAATCAAATTGGTGCATTTTTTTCTGCTTACCCTGATCGCCAAGAAGCGCTGGAAGGCATTGCCACCCATATTCACAAATTTTGGGAACCACGTATGCGCCTGCGCTTGATAGAGGCCGTTGTTGCAGGTCAAGCGCAAGAACTCATGCCTTTGGTCAGCGACGCCATTCAAACCCATCAAGCTAAATTGCGACCGCTGGCGTCTTTGAGCTAATTACTCTGAAACTCTTTTTACTTTCCAAAAGTAAATTTTTAGCTTTTGAATTCTTATCCCTACATCCAAAAAACAAACACATAGCTTTTGGTAACGACTGACGAATAAGCGTCAGTCTGACTGGTTCAGCTCTTGCTTTTCAGCTCCACATACTTAGGAGCTTTGCAATGAATTGGACCGCGTTTTCCATGGCACTACTGGGACACTTGCTTTTTCAAACCAACGTCTTGTCTCAAGAGAGCACGACGCTGGGCATTCACACCTTCAGTTACCACAACAGCGGCAACTACAACGACACCACCCCCGGGCTGTATCTGGAAAGAAATCGCTTTGTGATTGGCGCCTACCACAACAGCATTCGAAATACATCTGTGTATGCGGGCTACACATGGGATTGGGCTTTACCACCCAACCCCGTCTTCCAAGCCATCTCATTCACGGGGGGGTTGGCAACGGGTTACAAACACAAAGGTTACAACCGCGATCTGTCAGTGCTGGCCGCAACAAGTCTGAGGCATGACCTAGATAATCGCCAAGCACTTCGCTTGACCCTACTCCCTTTGCATAAACGCAGCCCAGCAAATTATGTGCTTCACTTGAGTTACGAAATCAAAATGAAGAATTAGTTCCATCCGCTAAGAGGGCTCGCTCATTGGCTGGCGAAACCGTATTTCTTGAATAAGGTTTGAGCGCTGCCGGACAAAACAAAA
>CAMBXY010000051.1 GCA_945871945.1 Bordetella parapertussis | reverse complement strand
CCAATGCGGGCATCCCGGTGTTGGCCGCCATTCCAGCCAATGAAGACATTCGCCGCAAAAGCGCGAGCTACGAAATCATTGGTACGCCAGACAGCATGTGGGGCCCCTTGTTTGCCGAGTTGGCGCAAAACGTGGCCGACGCGCCGCCAGTGCGACCCAAGCCACAAACCCAAGACCAGTTGCTCGGCCTGTTCAGCGCCGACATCACTGGGCGCGACTTTGTCATGACGCCGGCCACCGAAGTCGATATGACGGGCAAAACCGTCATCGACCGTCCCACCCTCGAAGTGGTTTACGACGAAGTTTGAGTCCCACCATGAGCGCCATCATTCCCATCACCCCACTGCCCAATGCCGCTGCTGCCAGCGCAGACGGTTTGGGTTGTCACGCCGGCAAAGACCAAATGTTGGATGCGGCTGCCAAAGCAGGGAAAAGCGAAGTGTTGGCGCAGTACGCTGCCGATTACCCCAAGGGCCCGCACGACCAGCCGCAAAGCATGTGCCCCGCCTTTGGCTCGCTGCGTGTGGGTTTGCGCATGCGCCGCACCGCCACCATCTTGAGTGGCTCGGCTTGCTGTGTGTATGGCCTCACATTCACCTCACATTTCTATGGCGCTCGCCGTACCGTGGGCTATGTGCCCTTCAATTCGGAAACCTTGGTCACGGGCAAATTGTTCGAAGACATCCGCGATGCTGTGCACGAACAAGCCGACCCCGACAAGCTCGATTGCATCGTCATCATCAATTTGTGCGTACCCACTGCCAGCGGTGTGCCGTTGCAGTTGTTGCCCAAAGAAATCAACGGCGTGCGCATCATTGGCATCGATGTACCTGGCTTTGGTGTGCCCACCCATGCCGAAGCCAAAGATGTTTTAGCAGGCGCCATGCTGCATTACGCCCGCCAAGAAGCCATGGCAGGCCCTGTGGCGGCTCCTCGTCAAGGGCGCAACAGCAAACCCACCATCACCTTGCTGGGCGAAATGTTCCCCGCCGACCCCATGATCATTGCGCAAATGATTGCACCCATGGGCTTGGCCGTGGGCACAGTGGCACCCACCCGAGAGTGGCGTGAGTTGTATGCCGCGCTCGACTGCAAAGCAGTGGCGGCCATCCATCCTTTTTACACCGCCAGCGTGCGTGAATTCCAAGCGGCTGGCCGACCCATTGTGGGCTCTGCCCCAGTGGGCATTGAAGGCACCCACGATTGGTTGGGCTCGATTGGCGCGGCTTGTGGTGTTTCCCAAGCGGATATCGACGCAGCGCGCAACCAAACTCTGGGTGCCATGCGCGGCGTCTTGGCTGCGCAAAAAATCAACGCCCGCATCACCCTCAGTGGCTACGAAGGTTCCGAGCTGTTGGTGGCGCGATTGCTCATCGAGTGCGGTGCCGATTTGCGCTACGTGGGCAGTGCCTGTCCCGCCACCCCTTGGAATAAACACGACGCCGATTGGCTGCAGTCCAAGGGTGTACATGTGCAGTTTCGGGCGTCTCTCGAGCAAGACATGGCAGCCGTGCATGAGTTCAAACCGCAGCTTGCCATTGGCACCACGCCGGTGGTGCAAGCGGCCAAAGAGTTGTGCATTCCTTCGCTGTACTTCACCAACCTCATCTCAGCGCGTCCGCTCATGGGTGTGGCTGGGGCTGGTTCTCTTATTCAAGTGGTCAATGCCGCCATTGGCAACCAAGCCCGCTTTGACGAAATGAAAGCATTTTTCGGCTCGGTCGGGCAGGGCGATGAAGCGGGGGTCTGGGAAGACGTGCCAGTCATGCACCCCGACTTCAAAAAAGAAGTGCGCCGCCAGTTCGAGAAGAAGCAAAAGAAACGCAAAGCCGAGGAGATGGGCTGATGTTTGTACTCGACCACGATCGTGCAGGCGGCTATTGGGGTGCGGTGTATGTGTTCACCGCTATCAAGGGCTTGCAAGTTGTTATCGATGGCCCTGTCGGCTGCGAAAACCTGCCCGTCACCTCCGTGCTGCATTACACCGACGCCTTGCCGCCCCACGAGTTACCCATTGTGGTCACCGGATTGGCCGAAGAGCAACTCGGCCGCGAAGGTACTGAAGGCGCGATGAAGCGTGCCCACCAAGTGCTAGACCCCGATTTGCCTGCGGTGGTGGTCACCGGTTCTATCGCCGAGATGATTGGCGGCGGCGTCACGCCAGAGGGCACCAACCTGATGCGGTTTTTGCCCCGCACCATTGACGAAGACCAGTGGCAATGTGCCAACCGCGCCATGTACTGGCTGTGGACCGAGTACGGCATGAAAAAAGTGCCCAAGCGGGTACGCAAAGACGGTGAAAAACCCCGTGTCAATATCATTGGCCCTTGCTACGGCACCTTCAACAGCCCCAGTGACTTGGCCGAAATTCGCCGCTTGGTGCAAGGTATTGGTGCAGATATCAATATGGTCTTCCCCTTGGGCAGCCATTTGGCCGAGGTGTCGCAGTTGGTCGAAGCCGACGTGAACATTTGCATGTACCGTGAGTTCGGTCGCATGTTGTGCGAGGCGCTAGAGCGCCCCTATTTGCAAGCGCCCATTGGTTTGCACAGCACCACCAAATTCTTGCGCAAGCTGGGCGAATTGTTGGGCCTTGACCCTGAACCCTTTATCACCCGAGAACGCCACACCACCATCAAACCCGTGTGGGACTTGTGGCGCTCGGTCACCCAAGACTTCTTCGCCACCGCCAGTTTCGCGGTGGTGGCCACCGACACCTATGCGCGTGGCATTCGCAATTTCTTAGAAACTGAAATGGGCATGCCTTGCAAATTTGCGGTGTCTCGCCTGCCAGGCCAAAAAACCGATAACGCTGCTGTGCGCGAACTGGTACACAAACAAATGCCGCTGATTTTGTTTGGCAGCTACAACGAGCGCATGTACTTGGCTGAAGCTGGCAGCAGTGGGCCCATGAAGGCCTCCTTTATTCCTGCCTCTTTCCCTGGCGCCATCATCCGTCGCCACACCGGCACACCTTTCATGGGCTACAGCGGTGCCACCTATCTCATTCAAGAATGTTGTAACTGCTTGTTTGATGCTTTGTTCCATATCTTGCCGCTGGGCACCGACATGGACAAGGTAGACGCCACACTGGCGCGGGGTATCACGGGTGCGCAAAACAACACGCCGTGGGACGACGCGGCCCAAACCAAACTGCATGCATTGGTGGCCGGTCAACCGGTGCTGGTGCAAATCTCTGCGGCCAAACGTTTACGCGATTTGGCCGAGGGCAAGGCAAGAGACAAAGGCGAGGAGCTGGTGACGCTCGCGCATGTACAGCAAGCGGGTGTCGAGCTGGGCTTGGGAGAGCCGGCATGACACAGTTTGTAAACCTACACGGTTCAGGCGCTTTTGCGCAGGAACCTTACCCCATGTCGTGGCATCTGCTGCGGCTGCCTATGTTGCGCGGGTTGGGCGCAGCGTTGGCCTCACGGCCATTTTGTTGAAGGAGCATCGCATGTCAAACCATCCGAATTCCATATCCGGACTGACTAACGAAGAGGCTCAGGAGTTCCACCATTACTGGGTTCAGGGATTAGTTGGCTTCACAGCTGTCGCTGTGGTAGCTCACATCCTGGTCTGGGCATGGCGGCCCTGGTTCGTCTGAGGTAGGTTTTTTTCACCGAACGGAGTTAAACCATGATTTCTCACACTTCTCAAGTCTCTTACAAACCTAACGGTTTGGACGACAAGCTAGCGTTTGTCCTGATCTTTGTACCTTGTTTTGCTGTACTTTTATCTTTTGCAGTTTTGGCCCAACTGGTCGGATTGCGATGGAAGAGTTGGCTGCCAGGCGCAGAGAACATGACCAATGTGTTTGCAGGTGTGAAAGCCTCGGTTTACACGTTCATGTCCCACATCATTTAGGAGAACCATTATGTGGAGAGTTTGGAGACTTTATGACCCATTGCGTGCAATGGTCGTGCAAGGCATTTTTCTATTTGGCTTGGCAGCGATGATTCACCTCATTTTGCTAAGTACCAACAAATTCAACTGGCTAGACGGCGCAAAGAAACCCGCTTCAGCATCGGCGCAAAACTCGCCTATGCCTGCAGCAGTTCCTGCAGCGAAGTCCTGAAAGTTGGCAGTACCGCAGGTGCTGCCTGTTCTGTAAAGAACTGCAGCATCTGCATTTTTAAATTTTTCCTCTTACCAACACTTGCAGCAGGAGGGCTTCATCATGGCCATGCTCAGCTTTGAAAAAAAATACCGAGTGCGCGGCGGAACGCTGCTAGCAGGTGACCTGTTTGACTTTTGGGTCGGTCCGTTTTATGTGGGCTTTTTTGGCGTCACGACCCTCTTCTTCGCATTTCTTGGTACGGCCATGATTTTGTGGGGCGCGGCTCTTGGCCCCACTTGGAATTTATGGCAAATCAGCATTGCCCCCCCCGATCTGTCTTATGGTTTGCGTTTCGCACCTTTGCAAGAAGGCGGGCTGTGGCAAATCATCACCGTTTGTGCCTTAGGTGCTTTCGTTTCATGGATGTTGCGCGAGGTTGAAATTTGCCGCAAATTAGGCATGGGCTACCATGTTCCCTTTATGTTCGGTGTGGCGATTTTTGCTTACTTCACCCTCAATGTGATTCGACCTGTTTTGATGGGTGCTTGGGGTCATGCTTTTCCCTACGGTATTTACAGTCACCTCGATTGGGTGTCCAACGTTGGTTACCAATACCTGCATTTCCACTACAACCCGGCCCACATGTTGGCGGTGAGCTTTTTCTTTGCCACCACCTTGGCTTTGTCTTTGCACGGTGCTTTGATTTTGTCTGCCACCAACCCCGGTGCTGGCAAAGTGGTGAAGACACCCGAGCATGAAGACACTTTTTTCCGCGACGTCATTGGTTACTCCATCGGCACCTTAGGCATTCACCGTTTGGGCGTGTTTTTTGCCCTGGCTGCGGTGTTGTTCAGCGCCTTGTGCATTGTCATCAGCGGACCCTTCTGGAGTCGCGGTTGGCCCGAATGGTGGGGCTGGTGGTTAAACCTGCCCATCTGGTCACAGTGGCCTTAATGAAAAAAGAGGAACTCAATCATGGCTGACTATCTCAATCTATTCACCACTGTACAGGCCAGCGGGCCTGTGCACCACGGCGAGGCCTTAGGCCCAGGCAACAGCCCACGTACGGGGCAACCCGGTATTTCTTGGCTTTTGGGCAAGATCGGTAATGCGCAAATCGGGCCCATTTACTTGGGCGGTTTGGGCTTGGCGTCTTTGATCTGCGGCTTGATCGCCTTCAACATCATTGGCATGAACATGCTGGCTTCGGTCAATTACGACCCGATTCAGTTTGCGCGTCAATTGTTCTGGTTGGCGCTAGAGCCGCCACCCCCAGAGTACGGCTTGTCGTGGCCGCCCTTGAACCAAGGTGGATGGTTCCTCATTTGCGGCATCTTCCTGACTGCCTCGGTGTTGCTGTGGTGGGTGCGCATTTACCGCCGCGCCATACAGCTCGGTTTGGGCACGCATGTGGCGTGGGCTTTTGCGGCGGCCTTGTGGTTGATGTTTGTCTTGGGCTTTTTCCGTCCCATTCTCATGGGCTCTTGGGGCGAGGCCGTGCCTTATGGCATCTTTCCTCACCTCGATTGGACGGCTGCCTTGTCCATTCGCTACGGCAACTTGTTCTACAACCCTTTCCACGCCTTAAGTATTGTGTTTTTGTACGGCTCGGTGTTGTTGTTCGCCATGCACGGCGCCACCATCTTGGCGGTCACCCGTTTTGGTGGTGAACGCGAGATCGAGCAAATTGTCGACCGCGGTACCGCGTCGGAACGTGCAGGCCTGTTTTGGCGTTGGACCATGGGCTTTAACGCCTCCATGGAATCCATTCACCGCTGGGCTTGGTGGTTTGCGGTACTGTGTCCTATCACCGGCGGCATCGGTATTTTGCTCACCGGCACTGTGGTGGACAACTGGTATTTGTGGGCCATCAAACACGGTGTTGCACCAGCCTATCCCAATGTGTTCCCGCTGGTCATCGATCCAGCCCTGAGTTTGGGAGCCAAGCCATGAAGTCTTTGTCCTATATCCGACGATGGGCAAGCTATGCAGCGGGTCTGTCAGCGGTGCTGCTGCTCACGGCTTGCGAGCGACCGTTCCAAGACAGCGTGCAACACGGCTACCGTGGTACCGGCATGGTGCAGGTTTATAACCCGCGCATGCTGGCGGTCAAAACCGAGGCGAACCAAGCACCGGTGGCCCCGCCCGAAGCCTCAGGCGAGGGCCCCAAAGCGGGCGAAGCTTATAAAAATGTGAAGGTCTTGGGCGACTTGAGCGTGGCGCAATTCAACCGCCTCATGGTCTCCATGACTGCATGGGTGTCACCCAATGATGGGGGTTGCGTCTATTGCCACAATCCAGCCAATTTTGCGGAAGACACAAAATACACCAAGGTGGTGGCGCGGCGCATGTTGCAGATGACCCAAGCCATCAACAGCGAATGGAAACCCCACGTTGCCGAAACAGGCGTGACTTGCTACACCTGCCACCGTGGACAACCCGTGCCCAGCGAAATTTGGTTCACGGCCAACCCCCAGCCCTACGGTTCTAACTTCATGGGTGACAAAGCAGGACAAAACCAGCCAGCCAGGGTGGTGAATTTGTCTTCTTTGCCCAATGACCCGTTCACCCCGTTTTTGCTGGGCGATCTGAATATTCGCGTGAACGGCCCCACGGCATTGCCCTCAGGCAACCGTCAATCCACCAAGCAAGCCGAGTGGACCTATGGCCTGATGTCGCATATGTCCGAGTCCTTGGGCGTGAACTGCACCTACTGCCACAACTCTCGTTCCTTCCAGAGTTGGGAAAACAGCCCGCCGCAACGCGCAACCGCATGGCACGGCATACGCATGGCCCGTTCACTCAACACCGGCTATATGGAGCCGTTGACAGCGACCTTCCCCGAGCACCGCAAGGGCGAGCTAGGCGACGTGGCCAAAATCAACTGCGGCACTTGCCACCAAGGTGCGTACAAGCCTCTGAATGGTGCATCCATGCTCAAAGACTACCCCGAGCTGGCAGCGCCATCAAGCAAAGCGGCACAAGTGGCGGCCAATTAGCAGTACGGCACAGTTGCTTTTCACAGCGGCATGAGACACCTATGGTCAACCAAGATCCTGTGTCTCTTGCCGTCTCTGGGGTGGTCGTCGTGGTTTTGGTTGACTACCTGAGGGCACACCGGGCTTGGGGTTGGTTACGTTTGGTTCAAGGGGCTTCTGCTTTCAAGGAGACCCCTGGACTGCTGTTTACCAAAGTCATGGGAAGTGGCCACCAAGGGGGCTTTAGCCTCAGGCCCAGCCCCTCTCACCAAGGCCTGATTTGCGTCTTCGATCACGCAGCCAACGCAGACATTTTTTTAAAAGGCCCTTGGCTGGCGGCTTACCGCGAACGCGCCAAGCAATGCCAAGCGCATTTGCTGTCCATCACCTCTTGCAAAGGTGCATGGGATGGTCATGCGTTTGATGTGACGCCTGAAGATAAATTGGGTCACTACGCCTTTGAGCCCCTGCGTCCCGCCATGGCCGCCATCACTCGCGCCAGTATTCGCCCCGCCAAGGCGGTGGCTTTTTGGCGCTACGCGCCCGCGTCCCAAGCCGACTTGGTTAAATCCCCTGGCTGCGAAGTAGCCATGGGTTTGGGTGAAGCCCCTTTGGTACGCCAATGCACCTTCAGTGTGTGGCGTGACACCCAAGCCATGCTTGACTATGCGCACACAGGTGCGCATCAGCAGGCCATACAAGCAGCTTATAAAAACGATTTTTTTTCAGAGTCTATGTTCATGCGCATGCGCTTGTTACGCAGCATCGGCGAATGGGTCACGCCGCAAGAGGAAGCTGTTTATGGCTGAACATCGGGTGGTGGTGATTGGTGCAGGCATGGCGGGTTTGGTCAGCGCCTTGCAACTGGCGCAGCAAGGTTTGTCGGTGACGGTGGTTGACAAGGCAGACCAACCCGGGGGCAAGGTAAGGCAAATCTCGGTGGATGGCGCAGCGGTGGACAGTGGCCCCACCGTGTTCACCATGCGCTGGGTGTTCGACCAACTTATGGCGTCTGTGGGCACACGCTTGGAAGATGAATTGAAAATTCACAGACTCAATGTGCTGGCGCGGCATTTTTGGGAAGACGGCTCGCAACTCGATTTGTTTGCCGACCCACTTGCCTCTTACAAGGCAGTGGTTGCATTTGCCGGTGTGGCTGAAGCAGATCGTTTTGCCCAGTTTTGTAAAACCACCCGCGAGGTTTATGACGCGTTAGAGAAACCCTTTATACGTTCGCCTTCTCCCACCATGGCACAGATGATGGGTGGTTTAGGGCCACGCGGTTTGGCCACACTGGCCTCAGTTGGCCCCATGCGCAGCCTGTGGAACAGCTTAGGGAAACATTTCACCGACCCACGCTTGCGTCAGTTGTTTGCCCGTTACGCCACTTACTGCGGCTCCTCGCCATGGGAGGCGCCCGCTACCTTGATGCTGATTGCCCAAGTGGAGATGGACGGTGTGTGGGCGGTGCAAGGCGGCATGCATGCCTTGGCCCAATGCCTTATGCGCTTGGGGCTTGAAAGAGGTGTTCAGTTCAAGTTCAACAGCGAGTGTGAGCGCATAGAACTCACCCAGGGACGCGTGTCCGGCGTGCGCTTGCAAAGTGGCGAGAGCTTGGCGGCAGACAGCGTGGTTTTTAATGGCGACATTGCTGCCTTGCGCGCGGGGTTGCTTGGCGCAGGGACAAGGCAGGCGGTCACAAGCAAAGTTCAGCCTCGCTCTTTGTCCGCCATTACCTGGTCTTTGCACACCCCCACCTCGGGTTTGACACTGGACAGACACAATGTGTTTTTCCGCTCAAACTACGCCCAAGAGTTTGAAGCCATTTTTCAGCACGGCCGTTTACCTGCTCAACCCACGGTGTATGTGTGTGCCCAAGACCGAGGCACCGGCGAAGTGGTTCAAGGTGCCGAGAAATTGCTGTGCTTGGTCAACGCGCCAGCCAATGGCGATAAGCGGGGTTTGAGCCCTCAAGAATTGGCCGATTGCACCGCCAGCAGCCAAGAACTGCTGGCCGCTTGCGGCTTGTCATTACAGTTGGAGCCCTCTGCATCATGTATTCGCACAACACCCCAAGATTTCAACCAACTCTTTCCAGCCACGGGCGGGGCCTTGTATGGCCAAGCCACACATGGATGGATGGCGGCGTTCGCCCGCTCCAACGCCAAGAGCCAGGTGCCGGGTCTGTATCTGGCGGGGGGCAGCGTGCACCCGGGTCCGGGGGTACCGATGGCGGCGATGTCGGGCCAACTGGCGGCCGCAGCGCTGATGGCCAACCTCGGTTTGACCAAGCCGTACAAAGTGGCGGCTACCTCTGGTGGTACCTTGACGCATTAAGCGACGATGGCCAGCACGGCCTGACCATCATTGCGTTTGTGGGCAGTGTGTTTTCACCTTATTACGCATGGGCCAGACGCAGCGGGGACGTTAACCCCGACAACCATTGCGCTTTGAACGTGGCCCTGTATTCGCGAAATGCCAAGCGCTGGACCATGACCGAGCGAGGCGCACGCCATTGCCACCGCGACGCCCATGAGTTCACCATTGGCCCCAGCCAACTGCGTTGGGATGGGCAATCGCTGGTGATCGATATCAATGAGGTGGGCGTACCTTGGCCGCACAGCGTGCGCGGACAAGTGCGGGTGCACCCCAGGCAGTTGTTCAACTTCAGCACACCCATAGATGCCAAGGGCCAGCACCGCTGGGGCCCCTTGGCACCGAGTGCGCGGGTGGAGGTGGTGATGGACTCGCCGGCGCAGCGCTGGCAAGGCCAGGGGTATTTGGATTCGAATGAGGGCGATGAGCC